>JAUWLK010000308.1 GCA_030613745.1 Flavobacteriaceae bacterium
AAACGAATTATTAAATCTTTCAAACAATAAAAAAATAGACCTTATAGAAATTTCTAAAGAGGTTTATCAAAAAATATCTCATAGAAAAACTACTGAAGGAATTATAGCAATATCTAAAAGCAAAATTCTAAAAATAGGCGACTTATCACTTAAAAAAAATCCATTAATTTTAATTGCTGAAGCTCCGGAAAAACCTGGTAATATTGGTGCTTTATTAAGAACCGCAGATGCTGCAAATACAGATGCAGTAATAATTGCTAATCCTTTAACTGACTTATATAATCCTAATATAATACGCTCAAGTGTTGGATGTGTTTTTACCAAGCAAATTGCAATGGGAACTACTAAAGAAATTATTGATTATTTAAAACAAAATAATATCAAAATATATACTGCCGCATTAAATAAAAATAGTAAGAACTATACTTTAGTAGATTACACACAAGCTTCAGCAATTGTAGTTGGTACAGAAGCTACAGGTTTAAGTGAGGATTGGTTAGAAAATTCAAACCAAAATATAATTATTCCAATGCATGGTGAAATTGATTCACTAAATGTTTCTGTTTCGGCAGCAATTATTATTTTTGAGGCCAAAAGACAACGAAAATTTAAAATTGAAAATAACCAGAAACAATAAATTCGAAATACTAAAAAATGACTCCACAAACTTTATTCATTATCATAATTACAATTCTAATTATAGACTTTATTATTGATAAATACATTGATTATTTAAATGCAAAGCATTTTAATGATAAGATTCCTACAGAATTAAGTGATGTTTATAATGAAGAAGAATACTACAAATCACAGGCATATAAAAAAGAGAACTATAAATTCTCACTAATTACAAGTACCTTTTCATTATTATTGACTTTGGCATTTTTTATATTTAAAGGTTTTGCCTGGATAGATAAAATTGCCCGAGATTTTAGTGACAATGAAATAATTATTTCATTGATTTTTTTCGGAATTATAATGATTGGAAGCGATGTTATTTCCACTCCCCTATCTTATTACCAAAATTTTGTAATTGAAGAAAAGTATGGCTTTAACAAAAGCACAAAAAAATTATTCTTTACAGATAAATTAAAAGGTTGGTTTCTTACTATAATGATTGGAGGAGGTGTTTTGGCTTTAATTGTATGGTTTTACCAACAAACCGGAAATTATTTTTGGATCTATACTTGGATATTTATAGGTGTTTTTTCAATATTTATGACACTTTTTTACTCCTCATTAATAGTTCCTTTATTTAATAAACAAACACCATTAGAAAAAGGTGAATTAAAATCTGCTATTGAAAATTTTGCCAAAAAAGTTGGATTTAATTTAGATAAAATATTTGTTATTGACGGATCAAAACGTTCAACCAAAGCAAATGCATACTTTTCAGGTTTTGGAGCAAAAAAACGAATTGTTTTATACGATACATTAATTAATGATTTAGAAACTGATGAAATAGTTGCTGTTTTAGCACATGAAGTTGGGCACTATCAAAAAAAACATGTATTTATCAACATGATAATTTCTTTACTACTAACTGGAGTAACTCTATATGTTTTATCTCTTTTTATCAATAATCCTGTTTTGTCAAAAGCTTTATCAGTTAGCCAGCCAAGTTTTCATATTGGATTAATTGCATTTGGTGTTTTATACAATCCCATTTCAGAAATTACAGGGATATTAATGAATTATCTTTCAAGGAAATTTGAACATCAAGCTGACAACTATGCTAAAGAAAAATTTAATGCTAAAGCCTTAATATCTTCACTAAAAAAATTATCAAAAAATAGTCTTAGTAATTTAACTCCACACAAAGCTAATGTATTTGTTCATTATTCTCATCCAACATTATTGCAACGTGTTAATAATTTAATAAATTGACCTAGTATTAATTAAGTGTTTACAAAATAATTTATCCTGTAAAAGCTTTGATATCATTAAATAAACTTGCTAGTTAATATTCTTTATACTACTTTTAAACTATGGCATATACGGCAACATTAGAAGAAGAAAAAAAAGAAATAGCGAATCGCTATAAGGATATGTTGACCAACACTTACCAATCTTTATCAAAAGAAGATAAAGTTATGATAAGAAAAGCCTTAGAGTTGTCTGTTGATGCTCATAAAGATCAGCGTAGAAAATCTGGTGAACCATTTATTTACCATCCTCTTGCAGTGGCAAAAATTGTTGCCAATGATATTGGTTTAGGTCCAAATGCTATTACAGCAGCATTATTGCACGATGTTGTAGAAGATACCGAATATACATTTACTGACATAGAACAACTTTTTGGTAAAACCATAGCTAAAATCGTAAATGGTTTAACTAAAATTTCTCGGTTAAGTAAAGATCAGAATGTTTCTATTCAAGCTGAAAATTTTAGAAAAATGCTTCTTACCCTTAATGATGATGTAAGAGTTATTTTGATCAAAATTGCCGATAGATTACACAATATGCAAACCTTAGGGTCAATGCGTTCTGATAAGCAAGTTAAAATTGCTTCAGAAACACTCTATATTTATGCTCCACTTGCGCATCGTTTGGGTTTATACAATATCAAAACTGAATTAGAAGATTTAGGTTTAAAATATACTGAACCAGAAGTTTATAAAGATATTTTTGTTAAAATATCACAAAGTAAAGAAGAACAAAAAGAATATATAGAAAGTTTTTCAAATATAATAAAAGCATCCCTAGATAAAGAAG
>JAUWLK010000231.1 GCA_030613745.1 Flavobacteriaceae bacterium
AGAAGGAGCAGATATTTTAATCGTTAAACCAGCTTTATCCTATTTAGATATTATAAGAGATTTAAAAAATAATTTTGACAGACCAATAGCATGTTACAATGTAAGTGGTGAATATGCCATGATCAAAGCCGCTGCCGAAAAAGGTTGGATTGATGGTGAAAAAGTGATGATGGAAAGTTTATTATCTATGAAAAGGGCTGGAGCAGATATTATCATTACTTATTTTGCTAAAGAAGTAGCAAAGTTGTTGTTGAATCGTTGATTTGTTGAATCGTTTAACTTGAAATAGTGGTAAATATTTTAAATGTCATTCTTGCGTAGGCAGAAATCTTTACCTGACACCAAAAATACTAAGAATATGAACTTAGAAAAATCATTAGAATTATATACAAAAGGGAAAAAGCATTTAGTAGGTGCTGTAAATTCACCAGTAAGAGCTTTTAAATCTGTCGGAGGAATTCCAATTTTTATTGATAGAGCAAAAGAAAGTAAAATATATGATGTTGATGGTAATGAATATATCGACCTTGTTTTATCCTATGGACCAATGATACTTGGGCATAGAAATAAAAAAGTTGAAAAAACAATAAAAAAATATTTAAAAAAAGGTTACACTTTTGGTGCTTCAACTAAAGGTGAAATTATATTGGCTAAAATGGTGTGTGAAGCATTCCCAGGAATGGATAAGGTGCGTTTTGTAAATTCTGGTACCGAAGCAGTTTTAAGTGCAATCCGTTTGGCTAGAGCTTTTACAGGAAATAATAAAATCATCAAATTTTCAGGTTGTTATCACGGGCATTCAGATGCATTATTAGTTGCTGCAGGCTCAGGTTTGGCTACCTTAAGTTTACCGGGAAGTAAAGGTGTACCTGATGATGCAGTAAAAAATACACTTATTGCCGAGTATAATAATATAGATAGTGTTAAACAGCACATTTCAAAACACAATAATATTGCTGCAGTAATTATTGAACCAATTGCTGGAAATATGGGAGTTGTAAAACCAACTAATGATTTTATTCAAGAGCTTCAAAAAATAACCAAAGAGAATGGAATATTATTAATTATGGATGAAGTAATGACTGGTTTTCGTTCAAAATTTGGAGGAGCTCAAGAATTATTAGGAATAGAAGCTGACATTACTTGTTTAGGAAAAGTTATTGGAGGAGGTTTTCCTGTTGGAGCTTACGGAGCAAGAAATGAAATTATGGAAATGGTCTCTCCTTTAGGGGAAATGTATCAGGCAGGAACATTGTCGGGTAATCCAATAGCAATGGCTTGTGGAATAGCAACACTTAAAGAATTAAGAAATCAGAATCCGTATAAAAAATTTGAAAAAAGAGCAAAACGTTTAGAAAAAATTTTACTTGATGCAGCTAAAGAAAATGGAGTTGACTTACAAGTAAACAGATTTGGTTCTATGATAAATCCTTTTTTCACAAAAGAAAAAGTAGTTGATTTTAAAACAGCTCAAACAAGTGATACCGAAAATTTTAAAATATTCTTTTGGAAAATGATTGAACATGGAGTGTTTTTACCACCCTCTCAATTTGAAGCTTGGTTTTTATCAACAGAATTAAGTAAAAAAGATTTGTCAAAAATTGAAGAGGCAGTAAATATAGCAATGCGTAAAGTGGCAAGTGTTAGGTAGCTAGTAGCTAGTAGCTGGTATCAGGTATTGGGTATTAGGAATAGATGTGTATAATTTAGAGGATAGATAAGTTTTTTCAAAATTAAAAGATTGAAAAAATTAAACAAATGCATTAAGTGCTAAATATTAAAATATACAAAATGCACAATTTTAAAGAGTTAAATGTTTGGAGAGATACTAAAGATTTTAGTGTTTATATTTATAGATTAACAAGAACTTTTCCCAAGTCAGAAACTTATGGAATTATATCTCAAATAAATCGTTCAGCAGTTTCAATTCCATCAAATATAGCAGAAGGAGCAGGACGAAACAGTAATAAAGATTTTTCTAGATTTATTCATATTGCAATTGGATCTTCGTTTGAGTTAGAAACACAATTAATGATTGCTTATGAAATAGATTTTATAGAAAAGGGAACTTTTGATGAAATAAACGAAAAGTTGGGACTGATCCAAAAAAGGTTAGTCAGTTTTAATAAATATTTAAAAAGCAAAAAATAAATTCAAATAGTAGAGAAGTACCTGATACCAGCTACTAGCTACCAAAATACTAAATTAATGAAGAACGATTTATTTTTAAGAGCCTTAAAAGGTGAAATTGTTGGACGCCCTCCAGTTTGGATGATGCGTCAGGCAGGCCGCTATTTACCTGAATTTATTGCTATTCGTGAAAAGTATGATTTCTTTACACGTTGCAGAACTCCTGAGCTAGCTTCTGAAATTACTGTGCAACCCATTCGCAGATTTGGAATGGATGCAGCTATTTTGTTTTCTGATATTTTGGTCATTCCACAAGCAATGAATATTGAAGTGCAAATGAAACCTAATTTTGGTCCGTATTTGCCAAACCCTATTCGAAATCAAAAAGATGTTGATGCTGTTATAGTTCCTGATATTGATGAAACATTGGGTTATGTAATGGAAGCTATTAAAGTTACTAAGCAAATGCTGAATGATGAGATTCCGTTAATTGGGTTTGCAGGCTCACCTTGGACAATTTTATGTTATTGTGTACAAGGACAAGGTTCAAAAACTTTTGATAAAGCGAAAGAATTTTGTTTTACGCAACCCATTGCAGCACATATTTTATTGCAAAAAATAACGGATACAACTATTGCTTATTTAAAAGAAAAAGTTAAAGCAGGTGTTGATGTTGTTCAAATATTTGACTCTTGGGGAGGAATGTTGTCACCTGTTGATTATCAAGAATTTTCATGGAAATATATCAATCAAATTATTGAGGCATTGAAAGATGACGCTCCTGTAATTGCCTTTGGTAAAGGTTGTTGGTTCGCTTTGGAGGAAATGTCAAATTCAAATGCTGCTGCTTTGGGTGTTGATTGGACTATCACACCACAAATAGCTCGAAAATTAACAGGTAATAAAATAACATTACAAGGAAACCTTGATCCAACTCGTTTATTATCTCCTCCAAAAGAGATTAAAAAATTGGTAACTCAAATGATAACTGATTTTGGAAAAGATAAATATATTGTAAACTTAGGTCATGGTATTTTGCCAAATGTTCCATTAGATAATGTGAAAGCTTTTATTGATGCAGTAAAAGAATATAAATAGTTGTTAGTTTTTGGCTATCAGTTAACAGTTATAAGTCTTAAGCTAAGTGTAAAGTTGTAAACTATATAATGGTAAATTATAAAAATTATAAGGTTTGGCAAAAGTCTCATAGTTTAGTTTTTGAGATTTATAAAATTTTGAGAGTATTTCCTAAAGAAGAACAGTTTAATTTAGTTTCTCAAATAAGAAGAGCTACATTATCAATTCCAACAAATATTGCAGAAGGTTGTGGGAGAGAAACTCAAAAAGAATTTATTAGGTTTTTATATATTTCTTCTGGCTCAGCCCATGAATTAGATTATTTAATTATGGTGTCATCTGAATTAAATATTATTCCAAAAGAAATAGCAGAACCTTTGTTGAATGAAATTAATCAAATTAAAAAAATGTTAGCAGGATTAATAAAAAAAATAAAAGGTACTCTAAGTGAAATATAAACTTTATTAATTGATAGCCTACAATTGTCAGCTTAGAGCATAAAACTGTTAGCTTAGAACTAAATAAATGAAAAACTTAATCCAAAAATATAATATTCCTGGTCCGAGATACACAAGTTATCCAACAGTTCCTTTTTGGGATAAAGAAGGAATTGAATTAGAAGATTGGAAAAATTCAACCATAAAATCATTTAATGAAACTAATGATTCTGAAGGTATAAGTTTATACATTCACCTTCCATTTTGTGAAAGTTTATGTACATTTTGTGCTTGTCATAAAAAAATTACAAAACGTCATGATGTTGAAGATCCGTATATAGAAACCGTTTTAAAAGAATGGGATTTATATTGTGATATGTTAAATGCTCGTCCGAAAATTAAAGAAATTCACTTAGGTGGAGGTACACCAACATTTTTTTCTTCAAAAAATTTACGACAACTAATTGATGGAATTTTTAAAAGAGCAGATAAGTTTACCGATTTTGAA
>JAUWLK010000214.1 GCA_030613745.1 Flavobacteriaceae bacterium
TGTAGGAGATTCAGGTGATGGTATGCAATTAACGGGAATGCAATTTACCGATACTTCTGCTATGTTTGGAAATGATGTATCTACTTTTCCTAATTATCCATCCGAAATTAGAGCACCTCAAGGAAGTTTATACGGCGTTTCCGGATTTCAAGTACATATAGGTAGAGTTGAAATTAGTACTCCTGGAGATGATTTAGATTTATTGGTGGCAATGAATCCGGCTGGATTAAAAACTAATTTATCGGCTCTTAAGCCAGGTCATACCATTATAGTTGATACAGATTCTTTTTCAAAGAAAAACTTACAAAAAGCTGAATATGAAACCAATCCTTTAGAAGATGGTAGTTTAGACAATTACAGAGTTATTGAAGTTGCCATGACATCTTTAACAAAAGAGTCACTTAAAGATTTGGGTTTAGATAATAAAAGTGTTGTACGAAGCAAAAATATGTTTGCTTTAGGAATGGTGTATTGGATGTATGGAAGAGATATGAATTATACCCTAGATTTCTTTGCAAAGAAATTTAAATCTAAACCAATTGTTGCTGAAGCAAATTCAAAAGTTTTGAAAGCTGGTTTTTACTTTGCCGAAACTTTAGAATTAATACCTAATTCATATTCTATTTTACCTTCAACAATGCCAAAAGGAACTTATAGAATTGTTAATGGTAATACTGCAACTGCTTGGGGATTTTTAGCTGCCGCAGAAAAATCAGGTTTAGAGTTGTTTTTAGGTTCTTATCCTATCACACCAGCTACTGATATTTTGCATGAATTGGTAAAACATAAACATTTTGGTGTAAAAGCTTTTCAAGCTGAAGATGAAATTGCAGGTGTAACTTCATCTATTGGAGCAGCATTTGCAGGAGATTTAGCTATTACAACAACCTCTGGACCAGGATTAGCCTTAAAAGGCGAAGCGATTGGTTTGGCTATGATAACAGAATTGCCTTTGGTAATAGTTAATGTTCAGCGAGGAGGCCCTTCAACAGGTTTACCTACAAAAACAGAACAATCTGATTTACTACAAGCTATGTATGGTCGTAATGGAGAAAGCCCTGTAATTGTTATTGCTGCAAGTACACCAGCAAATTGTTTTGATTATGCTTACGAAGCTTCCAAATTAGCCTTAGAACACATGACTCCGGTAATTTTATTAACTGATGGTTATATTGCAAATGGTTCTGAACCATGGAAAATAAAATCAATTAATGATATGCCTGAAATAAAGAATACACTTATTAAAGAGGCGTCAGAATCTTGGCATCCTTATGATAGGGATAGTGAAACATTGGCTAGAAGTTGGGCAATTCCGGGAACACCGGGATTAGAACATCGTATAGGTGGTTTAGAAAAAGATAAAGTAACAGGTAATGTTTCTCATGATCCGTTAAATCACGAATACATGACAAACATCAGAGCTGAAAAAGTAAAAAGAGTTGAAAATTACATTCCTGATTTAAAACCAGAATTTGACCAAGAAGGTGATTTATTGGTAGTTGGTTGGGGTGGAACATACGGTAGTTTGCATTCAGCGGTTAGACTTTTAAATTATGAAGGTTTTAAAGTTGGACATACACATTTTAATTATATCAATCCAATGCCTAAAAATACTGCTGAAGTATTTTCTAAATTTAAAAAAATTATTGTTTGTGAATTAAATAAAGGACAATTCTCTTTAATATTAAAAGGGAAATTCCATCAATTTGAGTTTGCACAATATAATAAGGTACAAGGATTACCATTTTCGGTAACAGATTTAGTTACTAAGTTTAAAAATTTAATAAAAGAAGATTAAGATGGAAGATACAATTGTAAAAAAATATACATTCAAAGATTTTCAAAGTGACCAAGAAGTTAGATGGTGTCCGGGTTGTGATGACTATGTTATTTTAAGATCGATGCAAAAAGCACTTCCTGAAATGGGATTAAAAAAAGAAGATATTGTATTTATATCGGGTATAGGTTGTTCATCACGTTTTCCATATTATATTGATTCTTATGGAATACATGGAATTCACGGTAGGGCAGCTGCTATTTCAAGTGGAGTAAAATTAGCAAATCCAGATTTAAGTGTGTGGATGATAACAGGTGATGGTGATAGTTTAGCTATTGGAGGAAATCATTTTATTCACGTTTTACGTAGAAATATTGATATTAATATAGTTTTGTTTAATAATGAAATTTACGGATTAACTAAAGGACAATTTTCACCAACTTCATTAATTGGTCAAAAAACAAAATCTTCTCCTTATGGTAATACACAACCACCTTTTCAACCAGGTGAATTGGCTTTAGGAGCCAATGCTCGGTTTTTTGCAAGATTAGGAGGAAATAGACCAAAACAAATGACAGAACTATTTGTTGAAGCTCAAAAATTTAAAGGAACGTCTTTAATTGAAATTTTACAAAATTGTGTTATTTTTAATGAAGGTTGTTTTACAAAATACACAGATAAAGATGTAAGAGAAGATCAGCAAATATTTTTAGAACATGGTAAACCAATGATTTTTGGTAAAAATAGAGATAAAGGTTTGGTGTTAAATGGTTTAAAACTTAAAACAGTTACTATTGGTGAAAACGGAGTTTCTGAAGATGATATTTTAGTTCATGATGCAAAATGTGAAGATTCAGTTTTACACCATATGTTGGTAAAATTAGAATATCCTATGGCAACAGGAATTATTAGAAGTTTTGAAGAACTTACTTTTGAAGAAAGAGAACAACATCTTACTGAAGAGGTAAAAAAGCACTCTAGATTTTCAAAAGTTGACGATTTATTTTTCTCAGGAGAAACGTACGAAGTAGAGTAATAAAAATAATTTAAAAGGATGATTATTATCATCCTTTTTGTTTATAAATCAGAATAATTTTGTCCACCTTAATAAAGAAATTTTCAAATGGGTTACGAAGCAATTATTGTATTTTTCTTATCAGGAGTGATTTTAGTAGCAGGTGCTAATGCACTTTCTAATCTAATATCACACAAGTCAGATAACAAACAAAAAAGAGAACCTTATGAATGTGGTGTAGAAACCATAGGTCCAACATGGGTTCAATTCAAAGTAGGATATTATTTGTTTGCAATCTTATTTTTATTATTTGATATAGAGGTTGCTTTTTTAGTACCTTGGGCAGTAGTTTTTAAAGAAATGGGAACTGTAGCCTTGGTTGAAATACTAATATTCTTATTTATTTTAGGATTGGGCTTGTTATATGCCTGGAAAAAAAGAGCATTGCGATGGGAGTAGATAAAACAAGATATTTAAATCAAGCTGAAGCAGAAGGATTTAATCAAATTGTTCCAGATGATTTTCCTGGAAAAGTAATTCCTGGAGGTAACGGAGGAAATATAGTTGTAACAACATTAGATCATGTTATAAACTGGGGGCGGTCAAATTCTCTTTGGCCTTTGTACTTTGGTACAAGCTGTTGTGCTATTGAAATGATGCAAACTGGTGCTCCAAAGCATGATTTTTCTCGATTTGGTTTTGAAGTTGCACGACCTTCGGCTCGTCAAGCGGATTTAATAATTATTGCAGGTACTATTGTTAATAAAATGGCTCCTGTTTTAAGAAGATTATACGATCAGATGGCTGAACCAAAATATGTAATAGCAATGGGTGCCTGTGCAATATCTGGTGGTCCATTTTATTATAATTCTTACTCAGTAGTAAAAGGGGCAGATCATATTATACCGGTTGATGTTTATGTACCGGGTTGTCCACCAAGACCAGAAGCTTTATTAGAAGGGATGATTATGTTACAACAAAAAATCAAAACTGAAAATATGAGTAAAAAGGTTAATCCTATAGATGGTTTTGATGAAGGAAAAGTTTAGTGTAAAAACAAATAAAAAATGACAAACAAAGAAATACAAGATATTGTAAACAGTTGGGGCGAAGGTTTTGAGTTTTCTGAAGAAGAATCACAGTTTTTAAATGTTACTGTTCCAAAAGAACAACTTTATCATGTTTGTAGTCAGTTAAAATCACATTCTGATTTAAAATTTGATTATTTGTTTTGCCTTACCGGAATGGATTGGGGTACTGATTTAGGAGTAATTTATCATTTAGAGTCAATTGACTATCGTCATAATATTGTGGTTAAAGTTAAAACCGATGATCGTGAAAATCCAACATTGGATTCTGTTTGTGATATTTGGCAAACTGCAGAATTTCATGAAATGGAAGTTTTTGATTTCTTTGGAATAAAATTTAACAATCATCCAAATTTAAAACGTCTGTTTTTAACTCCTGATTGGGATGGATATCCTTTACGAAAAGATTATGTAGATGAAGCTAACATGATAATAAAATAATTTTGAATAAAGAAATTATAAAACTAAATACGCTTTAAGCGAGTAAGATTATAACATGGAAGAAGTTGTAAATAATAGTTTTAAAACACAAGAATATTTCGTCAACATGGGGCCGCAGCATCCTGCTGCTCATGGTGTTT
>JAUWLK010000313.1 GCA_030613745.1 Flavobacteriaceae bacterium
GGACCTGGAAGTAAGATTCCACCAAAATACAGAGAGTTGATCCAACTTGCAGTAGCAACAGAATCTGGGTGTGAATATTGTATTTATTACCATAGTGCTTCTGCAAAAGCATTTGGAGCGACAGATGAAGAAATTAAAGAGACAATTGCTCATGCTGCCCAAACAAGGCACTGGAGTATGATACTAAAGGGAAATCAAGTTGATTATGAAGTTTTCAAGGAAGAATTTGATTCAATGATGAAATATATGTCTGAAAAAGCAAAAAAATAGGTTCTTGTGATCATATGTCTATTATGTGCATTGTCAAATAGTTCAGACAGCCTCTTTTTTTAGAATCATTAAACCAACATGGTAACCGGATTTTTAATTAAAATTTGGGGATGACCTTGTTGTGGTAAACGATCAAATTACTTTATTGTTCGTTAAAACAAATGATGGATGGAAGATGGTACACGAACATCATTCACCTTTGAAAAAATAACGTAATACTATAATGTATAAACACAAAAAGATATGCTGAAATTTTATTTGATTCCAGTCACATTGATACACGGGTTGGTAATAACGCAGATAATCTTGTATAGTCAAAATTAAGTGAATTTCAATCAATTCACTAATAAAAGATAAAGCTACCTCAGTTCAAACTGTTTAATAATTGAATTACTAAAAGCTGCCAAAATTGGCAGCTTTTTCTTCTTATTCAAATTCTAAATGTTTTTTAATAAAAATAAAATATTATTTTTGACCCAAAAATTAATTTCTTTTTTCGGTTAAAATTTTATGTATAAAGCTAGAAAAATATTATTTCTTGTTTTTTTTATCTCTTTTTGTGCCTTTTCACAAAAAGAAACTGAAGCATTTAAAGAAGGTGAGTTTTTAAAGTTTCGTGTAAGTTATGGACTGATAAATGCTGGATTTGCCTCTCTAGAAATTAAGAAATCGTTAAAAGATAATAAAGCCATGTATCACGTAATTGGTAAAGGATGGTCAACAGGTATGGTAAACTTTTTTTTTCCGGTTAAAGACAACTACCAAACTTATATAAATCAAACTACACTACAGCCTTATCATTTTATTAGAAAAATTAATGAAGGTGGATATACAAAAGATAAAGAAATTTTATTTGATTTTCAAAAACACCAAGCCAAAGTAATTAACCATAAACATAATTCTGAAAAAAATTATTTCATTCAAAATGATGTTCAAGATATGCTTTCTTCATTATACTACTTAAGAAGTTTAAACCTTGAAAAACTTAAACCAAATGAGGTAATTACAATAAATATGTTCTTCGACAATAAAATGAATAAAATTAAACTTAAATTTAAAAAAAGAGACGTAATCAACACTAAATTTGGGAAAGTAAAAGCATTGATTTTTCAGCCTATGGTACAGATTGGAAGAGTCTTTAAAGATGAAGAAAGTATAACTTTATGGATTTCTGATGACAAAAATAAAATCCCTCTAAGAATTAAAGCTTCAATTTTAGTGGGATCATTAAAAGCAGATTTAATAATGTACAAAGGTTTAGCAAACAGTTTACCAATAATTTTTAACTAAATTATAGCATTACTTTTTATTAAAATCAATAGATTTGCAAATCATAAAAAGAATAACCCATTAAGTGAAAAAAATATTAGTAATTACAATCAGTTTATTGATTTTTCAATCCTGTAAAAAAGAAATTATTGAAACCAATATTCCAAGTGAAGTCATTCAAGAAAAACCAAAAATTATTGAAGAATTTGGTTATGTTTTAAACGATTATAAAGTAATTAAAGACACGATTAAAAGTGGCGAAAGCTTTGGCGAAATATTAGATCGTCATCATATTGATTATCCTGCTATTTATAAAATTGCTGCTGCTGCTAATGATACTTTTGATATCAGAAAATTAAGAGCAGGTAAACCCTATACAATTCTTGCAAAAAATGATACTACTGAACAAGCTCAGGTATTTATTTATCAACGAAGCAAAATTGAATATTTAATTGTTGATTTTACTGATTCTATTCAAACAAAGTTTTTTCGAAAAAAAGTTAAAACTGTTATCAAAACAGCCTCTGGAATTATTGAGTCGTCTTTATCAGAAGCTATACAAAAACAAGAATTAAATTATCTTTTGGCTTTAGAAATGGCAGATATTTATGCTTGGACTATTGACTTTTTTCATTTGCAAAAAGGAGACTCTTTTAAATTAATTTATGAAGAACGGTTTATTAATGATACCATATCTGTTGGAATTGGAAATATTACAGCTGCTTATTTTGAACATAAAAGTACACCTTTATATGCTTTTAATTTTGTAACAGATTCTACAAAAAACATCAATGATTATTATGATGAGAATGCTAAAACTTTACGTAGAAAGTTTTTAAAAGCTCCTTTAAAATTTGGTCGTATTTCTTCGCGTTATAATTTAAACCGACGAATTAAATATTATGGTTTTAGAATAAAAGCGCATAGAGGAACTGATTTTGCTGCACCAATTGGCACGCAAATAATGAGTACGGCAAGTGGTACTGTAACTGAATCACGTTACAGAGGAGGAAATGGCAATTATGTAAAAATTAAACATAATTCTACATATTCAACCCAATATTTACATATGAAAAAAAGAAATGTA
>JAUWLK010000304.1 GCA_030613745.1 Flavobacteriaceae bacterium
AACAAATTTTATACTTTTTATTTTCAATATTCTGTTTTGATAAATTATAAGCACATGTTCGCAAAGGATATAATTCTTTTATTAATGATAATAAGGCTCTAACTGTTCTAACCGAAGTATAAGGACCAAAATAATCTGAGCCATCTTTTACAATATTTCTAGTTAAAAATACTCTTGAAAAAGGTTCTTTTTTGATACAAATCCATGGATAGGTCTTGTCATCTTTCAACATTATATTGTACCTAGGCTGGTATTTTTTTATCAAATTATTCTCTAAGAGTAAAGCATCTGTCTCTGTTTCAACAACTATATGCTTAATGTTGTCAATTTTTTTTACAAGTACTCTTGTTTTACCATTTTCATGCTTTTTAGTAAAGTATGAGGACACTCTTTTTTTTAAGTTTTTTGCTTTACCAACATATAATATTTTATTTTCTTTGTCAAAATATTGATAAACTCCAGGTGAATTTGGTAAAGATTGTATTTGTACTTCTAAGTTCAAAATTTTTGTTTTTCAATAAAAAAAGCATCTAATAATTGTTCTTCCGTTTCATCAACAACTTCCCAACCTAAAATTGTAGAAAGTTGGTATATTTTTGATAATTCATCAATTAATCTTTTTTTTGCAGTTGTTCTTATTTTTGAAACTTCAACTGTTTCCTTAATTTTTTCAATACTTTTTTTATTAATACTATTTAATTCTTCTTTGGTAAAAGAATTAAATGTACTTTGTTGTAAATCAAAATATTTTACTTCAGGAACAATAATGACCTCTTCTTTTGGAATGTACTTTATTTTAATTTTTTTATTTAATGAGTCAATTTCAACCTCCATTTTTTCCAAATTAAACAACACTTGTACTTTAGCATTTACTATAACAATAACACTTTTATTAAATTCAAAAGTATCATAAAAATATTTTTTTGCGTCTTTATAGCTGTACATTTCCGAAAAAGTCCCTTCTGAAACTACCAACTTGCTTATATTTTTTACACTTTGAAGAACAATTTGAATATCTTCACTAAAATTGTGTTTATTTTCATTTTTATATACTCCTTTGGCTATAAAAAACCCTAATAAACAAACCAAAATATAAATAGCATACTTTTTCATAAAAACACTTTAGTAAGTAAGTTTCAATTAATAAAAAATAATTTATCAAATTAAGAATTTGTAAATTTGCAACTTTAAAAATTTCTATAAAATTACATTTTTAAAAATATACCAAATGAAATATTGGAAAAAATTAACTCATCAAGAACTTCAAGATAGAATAAACAAAGCACTTCATGAAAATGTTGACTTTACTAAAGATACTTCATTAGGTTACCCTGCTTCAAAATTAGATGATAAAGTTTTTTATAGTGATGCTCCTTTTTTAAAAGATGCGCCTACTTTAAAAACTTATGTAGCAAACCCCAATCACATTGGATGTCATACTTACGGATCTTCTGAAAAAGCATTTAAAGGAACTCAAGAAATTGAGCGCGAGGTACTCAGGGTTTTAGCTGTTGATTTTTTTAAATTAGAATCTGAACAATTTGATGGTTATATTGCACCTGGAGGTACCGAGGCTAATATTCAAGCCATGTGGGTTTTTAGAAATTATTATGCCAACAATTACAATGCGAAAAATAAGGAAATAGCTATTTTAGCTTCTCAAGATACGCACTATTCTATACCAAAAGGTTCTAATATTTTAAATATTGATTTACTTTCTATTCCTGTTGAATTTGAAAACAGAAAAATTGATGAATCTGCTCTTGAAAATATTGTAAAAAAAGCTGTTTTAAATGGTAAAAAATATTTTATCATAATATCAAATATGGCTACAACTATGTTTGGTTCAGTTGACAATCCAGATGTTTTTACAGATTTATTAGAAAAATTAAAGCTGCCATATAAACTTCATATTGATGGTGCTTATGGCGGATTTGTTTACCCATTTAGCAATTTAAAATCAAATATTAATTTTTCAAATCCTAAAATTAGCTCTATAACCATTGATGCACATAAAATGTTGCAATCACCTTATGGAACAGGAGTTTATTTATGTAGAAAAGGACTTATTGAAAATGTATTGACAAAGGAAGCTGAATATGTTGAAGGAATGGATTTGACCCTTTGCGGAAGTAGGTCAGGAGCAAATGCAATAGCAGTATATATGATTTTATTTACTTATGGCCCTTATGGATGGTATGAAAAAATAAGTATTTTAATGATGCGTACCAATTGGTTTTGTAAACAATTAGATAAATTAAATATAAAGTATTTTAGAGAAGAAAATATGAATATCGTTACTATTCATGCTGAATATATACCTAATGATATTGCTTTAAAATACGACTTAGTTCCTGAACAACACAACAATCAGAATAAATGGTATAAAGTAGTTGTAATGGATCATGTTGAAATTGATAATTTAATGCAATTAATTGATGCATTAAAAAATTCACTTAATGAATAATTAATTATTCTTGATCTTTTTTAGGGAAAGTTTTTTTATTAAAAACAACAAGTAATCCAACTCCTGTGCTTATAGCGGTATCTGCAATATTAAAAACAGGATCAAAAAAGGTTAAATTTCTATTTTCAAATATTGAAAAATGTTTTCCACCAAAAATTGGCAACCAATCGGGTAAATTAAAACTCATATTTGGTATCCAATCGGGCAATAAAGTGTCAATCATGGGGAAATAAAGCATATCAACTACTTTTCCATAAAATAATGGATTATATCCTCCTTCTGCAGGTAAAAATTCAGCAACTTGATGATAACTATGACTGAAAAAAATACCATAAAAAACAGAATCAATTATATTACCCAAAGCACCTGC
>JAUWLK010000289.1 GCA_030613745.1 Flavobacteriaceae bacterium
TTTTTTTATTTTTCTATAGCGATGGCATTTAGTGTTATAATTTTGAATAGAATACTTATTGAAATTTTTGGAATCGAAGGAGCTGCATTAGCAACATTAATTGTGGTTTTGTTATTTAACACTATTAAAATAATTTACATTCAAAATAAATTAAAAATGCAGCCATACACAAAAAATACTAAATTCGTACTTTTAATAATTGTTGTTTTATTTTTTATTTTTTACTTTATACAGTTTAATACTTCTCCATTTGTAAGTATATTTTTAAAAAGTGTTTTACTAATTAGTGTTTATGTGTTTTCAATAGTAAAACTTCAACTTTCAGAAGATATAAATAAAACAATTCGAAAATATTTTTCAAAATAACACTTGTTTTTTGATTAATAAAGAAATTATTATACCCTAAACTTAACTTAAAGATAATATTCAATATCAAATAATAATAATTAATTTTGTTTCGCAAATATTAAACTTAATATTATGAAAATTACAACTACTATATCTTTGTTGTTTATTTTTTTGTTTCAATTTTTAAATGCTCAAGAAAATGAAAAAGAAGAAAAATTTGTAGATAAATTAACATTTGGGGGGAGAATAATGTATGATTTTAATAAAATTAATCATTATGATGAAGATTTATCTTTTACAGGTAGTGAATTTAGAAGAGCCAGAATTGAAATATCTGGAGAAGTAGCTAAGAATATTGGATTTTTATTTCAAACTGAATTTGCAAAAGGCAATGTTAGGTTTAAAGCTATGAACATATATTTTAATAATCTACCTAAAATTGGCGGGAAACTTTCTGTTGGAAATATTCACGAACCGTTTAGTTTAGATCAATTAACCAGTAGCAAGTATATTACATTTATAGAGCGAGCAACTCCTACTGAATTAATTTTAAAATGGCGAACAGGTTTCTTATATGAAAATTTTAATTTATTTAAAGGTAGAATAGGATTACAAATGGCATATACATTAAATGGAACCAATCCTGGAGGGGTTAATTTTAAAATAGAAGATGGTAGGAATTTATCCTTAAGAGCAACAGGAATTATCATTGACGATAAAGAAACCAGACAAACATTACATTTAGGAGCTAGTTTTTCTCATGCAAAACCAGTTAAAATTAATGAAAACCCGGAACGTGAATTCATTATTGCTGTTAGACCTGAAGCACATATGGCAAGCGTAAGTTTGTTTCATGTTTTTAAAGAAGCTGAAAATGCAAAAGTAATGGGTTTTGAAGCGGCTTATACTTTAGGTTCTTTTTCAGTTCAAGGAGAATTTGTTCAAACTAATGTATCTACAAAAACTAATAATTTTTCAGTACCAAGTTATTATGCTTATATAAGTTATTTTATAACAGGAGAACACAGACCCTATAAAAGAGGTGAAAATGTTTTTTCTAGGGTAAAACCTAAAAATGATTTTAATTTTAAAGATAACTGGGGTGCTGTTGAATTGGCTGCAAGATATTCTTCATTTGATTTGACAGATGCCGAACAAGGAAAGTTAAATAATATAACTTTGGGTGTAAATTGGTACTTAAATTCTCGAACTAGAATTATGTATAACTATATTTTGAGTGACGATCAAAGTCCTGAAAAATCTAATATACACTTATTGAGATTTCAAATTGATTTTGGAAAAACATTTAAATAAAATTATTTGATATATTTTTGGTAAAATGAGATTGCTTATATTTGTTTTACAACCTTTTTTTATATGCAATATATTTCACATTTTTTTTTAGGATTTGTAATGGCTTTTATAAGTTTAATTCCTCCGGGAATGTTAAATATGACTGCTGTACGGACAAAAATTGAAAAAAGTAAAAAATCAGCATTATTATTTTCACTTGGTGCTGCAATAATAGTAATTCCACAAGCATATATAGCTTTGGCATTTGCAAAGTATTTTGCAAAACACCCTGAAATAATTGATCAACTTACTATAGCAGGTATTGTAGTTTTATTTACTTTATCAATTTTTTTCTTTTTTTTAGCAAGAAAAAAATTTAAAGGAGAAGGAATAAAAAGAAAAGGAAATTTTCTTTTTATTGGAATGTTTATGTCAACAATGAACATGTTAGCAATTCCATTCTATCTAGTACTTAGTGCGATATTAGAAAAAAAAGGCTTGCTAATTATGAGCCAACCTTATATAAGTATTTTTGTTGCTGGAGTATTTTTAGGTGCTTTTGCTTTATTTTCTTTATATGTTTATTTTGCATCTTTTATTGAGAAAAGAGCACAGTTTATTGCAAGAAATATTAATTATATATTGAGTATTTTATTTTTTGTTTTAGGAATTTTGACATTATATAAATTATTGAAGTAATTAATTTACTAAATTTACGTCATATAAATAAAATTATTAATGATTTTAGCAATTACCCATAACCTAGAAAGAGGTGTTAAGCTACTAAATGCAATAGATGATAGCCAATATTGCAATAATTCTGTTGCACCTTATTATTCAAGTATAGGAAGTCATATGCGTCATATATTAGATATTTTTGATTGTATATTTGATGGTTTAGACAGCAAAAAAATTGATTTAGCAGCAAGGAAAAGAAATGAGTTGGCCGAAAATAAAGTTAAAGAAGGATTGGCTTACTTTGATGAAATAATAGAAAAACTTGAACAATTAAAAAATATTGACTTTGATGTAATGGTAGAGGTTAAAGATGATTTAGGCCTTGGTGTTGTTACAGCAAATTACACGCTAGCATCAGCTTTAATTCAAGCTCACAGTCATGCCATTCATCACTTTGCAAGTATTGGTTATATTATTTCTCAATTAGGGATAAATTTACCAGATGCTGATTTTGGTTACAATCCTACCACGCCACGAAACGAATTATTAAAAAATTAAAATTAAAACTCTTTCTTGTTGAGTTTTTTTAGTTTTTTTGTATAAGTTCTCAACCAAAGCATATTCTTTATATAAGGAATAATTTTTGGGTATTCAACACCATATTCTGTGTGATTTTTTATTGCAATTTTCCCCATTATTTCCCAATGGGTATTTATGGTTTTTATTGCTTTTATAAATGAAGCTTCTTTATCTGAACCATCATAGATGTGAGTTGG
>JAUWLK010000094.1 GCA_030613745.1 Flavobacteriaceae bacterium
CTTTGTAACAGCATCCAGTCAAGGTTTGGGTAAAAGTGTTGCTCTTGAATTAGCAAAAGAAGGAGCTCATGTTGCTATTTGTAGTCGTAATAAAAAAACTTTGGAAACGGCAAAAGCAGAAATCGAAAAAGTAGGTGTAGGAGAAGTATTTGCTGTTAATGGTGATCTGTCATTAGCTATAGATCGTGAACAAATAATAAATGCCGTTTTACAACATTTTGAAAAAATTGATATATTGGTTACAAATACCGGCGGACCACCATCCGGAAAGTTTGAAGATTTTCAACAAGAAGACTGGGATAAAGCCTATAAACAATTATTAGCAACTCCTGTTAGTTTGATAAGAAGTTTTTTACCCGGTATGAAAAAACAAGGCTGGGGCCGTATAATTACCATAACTTCTCAAGCTGTAAAACAACCCGTAGAGAATTTAATTTTGTCTAATTCAGTTAGAGCTTCTGTTGTGGGATTAATGAAAACATTGTCACTTGAATTAGGATCTTATAACATAACGGTTAATAATGTAATGCCGGGATATACACAAACCAACCGGTTAAAAAATTTATTAGAAAACAACCCGTCTTTTATTTCGGCAATCGAAGAAATTCCTTTGCATCGTTTTGGGTTACCAGAAGAATTTGCTGCAGCAGTTACTTTTTTGGCTAGTGAAAGAGCTAGCTATATCACTGGAGTTTCATTGCCTGTAGATGGTGGGTGGATTAAAAGCATGTTATAACCATGATACAATTAGATTTAAGTAAAAAAAATATATTGCTTACCGGAGCTTCAGATGGGATTGGCAGAAGTGCTGCTAATTTTTTAATGAAAATGGGAGCAAATGTTGCTGTACATTATAATAGTAATAAATCTTCAGCAGAAACATTGGTTAATACCTATAAGGAAACTACCAATTCAAAAGTTTTTAAAGCCGATTTAGCTAATGAAAAAGAAGTTTTTACACTTTTTAATAATGTGGTAGAACATTTTGAAAAAATTAATGTGATTATTTTAAATGCAGGTGTTTTTCTAAAACATTCTACCAATGAATCTACTACTGATTGGTTAGCTGTTTGGAAAAAAACACTGGATATTAATTTAAATTCTGTAGGATTATTAACCAAATTAGGATTAGATCATTTTAAAGAACAGGGCGGAGGTACTTTTATTTATATAGGTAGTAGAGCCGTTTTTAGAGGTGAAACTGAAGAATATCTTGGGTATGCAGCTTCAAAAGGTGGTATAGTATCACTGGCACGTAGCGTTGCAAGATCTTTTGGCAAACAAAATATCAAATCATTTATTGTTTCCCCCGGATTTACCAGGACCCAAATGGCTGAAAGTTTTATCAAAACCTATGGCGAAGAAAGAATGTTGAATGAAATTGCATTAAATAAATTAACCACTCCGGATGATATTGCTCCATTGGTTGGTTTAATGTGTAGCGGACTAATGGATCATGCTACAGGAGCTACTATTGATATTAATGCTGGAAGTCACATTAGGTAATATTAAGAATAAAGTAACACTTAATTATCCGCTCAAAAGCTGCTTATCCTGATGCTTTAGAGTATAAAAAAGATAGTGTTATATGTGTTAAAACCTGAGAACATGTTAAAGGTGTAGTTAGAGGATTAGATTTGTTATTTTATATAAAAAATTAAAAAGAGAGCCTATATCTTTCTTTTTTGATTCAAATCAAAAATATATTATTATATAAGTTGTATTGCATATCTCATTTGTATATTTTTACAGAATATACCAATTATCATTTTTGATGCTATTAAAAGAATATTACATTTCATTTTCCTTTTTATTTCTTTTTGTATATTCTAGTTTTTGTTGGTCTCAAAATAATCCACCAAAAATTGTTGCAATAGGAAATCAAGCATATTGTCCGTTAAGTCAACTAAACATTGTAACTGATTTTGATATTATAGATCCAGATGACACAGAAATAGATGCTTTTTATATTCAAATTTCAACCGGTTATATTAATGGACAAGATATTCTAAACCTTACCAATGTTCATCCTAATATAATTGCACAATGGAATAGTTCAGAAGGAAAATTGACTTTAAAGAGTTCAGGGTCTGGACTAGTTAGTTATACAGATATCATAGCTGCAGTTAAAGATGTGGTCTTTGAAAGTAACAATCTTACAGTTTCTGGTGAAAAATACTTTTCATTTACAATAGGTGATGCAAATTATCTGCCTTCTACCGGCCATTATTATGAATATGTTCCAAATATAGGAATAACATGGACTAGTGCAAAAGCAGTAGCCGAATCAAGAACATATTTTGGTTTACAAGGTTATTTAGCTACAATTACATCTACTGAAGAGGCGCAACTCACAGGAGAACAGGCTGCCGGTGCTGGTTGGATCGGTGGGAGTGATACAGAAACAGAGGGCGTTTGGAAATGGGTAACCGGACCAGAAAATGGTACTGTTTTTTGGAATGGATTAGCAAATGGTTCAACCCCTAATTTTGCATTCTGGAATTCCAACGAACCTAATGATCTTGATGATGAAGATTATGCTCATGTTACAGCTCCTAATGTGGGTATTCCTGGATCTTGGAATGACTTAAGTAATACTGGTGCTACCTCTGGGGATTATCAGCCAAAAGGATATATCGTTGAGTATGGTGGAACACCTGGAGATCCTGATTTGAACCTTTCAGCAAGTACAAAGATTTATGTACCATTTATTGATTCCACCACATCTTCAATGAATTGTGGTATGGGTACAGTTTCTTTGTTGGCCACTGCGTCTTCCGGTTCGGTTCTTTGGTTTGATACAGCCTCAGGAGAAACAATTATACATACCGGTGATACTTTTACAACTCCAATTCTTTCAACTACAACCACTTATTATGTTTTAGCTTCAGAAGACGGATGCACAGAAGGAGAGAGAATGATTATTACTGCAACTATTAATGACATCCCCTTAATTGAGCCAGAAATAGTACTTAAAAATTGCGATGAAGATGGAAATCCTGACGGTTTTACAGATTTTAATTTAGAAGAAGCTAACGAGGTAATTACCTTTGGGGATAGTAGTTTAATAGTTACCTTTCATCTTTCTTTGACAGATGCCGGAACAGGATTAAATACTGTAAATCCCTCTCCTTTTAATAATTCAATTTCAAATACTGTTTATGCTCGAGTTGAAAATAATAGTGGTTGTCATGATGTTTCAACTGTAAATTTACAAGTTTCGACAACATCTTTTCCTGAAGATTTCCTTGAGAAACTTGATTCTTGTGATCTGGATGAAACAAATGATGGGGTTTATTCGTTCGACCTCACTCAAGCATCCGAAAATATTTTAAACCAATTACCAATACAAAATTTAAGAGTTCAGTATTATAGAAATCTATCAGATGCCCAACTCGAACAAAATGAGATTTTACCTCAAACAGATTATAGAAATGAGACACCCTATTCACAAACTCTTTTTATCAGAGTAGAAAGTAATGACAATGGAGATTGTTTTGGAATAGGCCCACACTTGGTTTTAACAGTTTATCCGCTGCCAGAATTTGAATTATTATCAACAACGGCTGTTGTTTGTCTTAACTTGCCTCCAATTACCTTAGAAATATACAATCTATCCGATAATTACTCTTATAAATGGACAGATGAAAGTGGTAATATTATAAGCACTGAAGCCACAGCAACAGTTTCATCTAGTGGTAAATATACTGTCATAGCAACATCTAGTTTAAATTGTGAATCCTATCCCAAAACAGTGGTAGTAAAAGAATCAGTCATTGCTGATATAAACATGGATGACATTACCATTATTGATAATTCAGAAAACAATTCGATAGAAATTAATCATGAAAATGGTAATTTAGGTATTGGAGATTACGAATTTTCCTTAGATAGTCCTTTTGGTCCATATCAAGATGAAACCTTATTTGAATATGTAGAGCCTGGATTGCATACCATTTATATAAAGGATAAAAATAATTGTGGTATTGCTCATATTGAAATATCTGTAATAGGGTATCCAAAATTTTTCACACCCAATGGAGATGGTATCAACGATACTTGGCAGGTAAATGGTGTAAGTTCTCAACCAAATTCCAATATTTATATTTATGACAAGTTCGGTAAGCTATTAAAACAAATAGATGCTAAAGGAATTGGGTGGGATGGAATTTATAATGGCAAACTATTACCATCTTCTGATTATTGGTATATGGTACAATTAGAAGATGGTAGAATTCATAAAGGGCATTTTAGTTTGATTAGAAGATAAAGCAAAATATAAGATGAGAAGGGTTTTAATTTTATTGGTATTATATTTTGTTTTCTCAAAAATTTCAGCACAAGAAACATTTCCTGTTTATTCCGATTATCTTTCAGATAATGTATTTTTAATTCATCCATCTGCAGCAGGAATTGGAAACTGTGGTAAATTAAGATTAACCTATAGGCAACAATGGGTTGGAGTGGAAGATGCTCCCTCTTTACAAACATTAAGTTTTCACACTAGAATAACCGAAAAAGCGGCTATTGGAGTTATCGTATTTAATGATGAAAATGGTTATCATGCGCAAAAAGGTTTTGTAGGTAGCTATGCTTACCATATTAATTTTGGAAGAGAAGATGCCTTAGATCAATTATCATTCGGGCTTTCCTTTATGTATGTTCAAAATACAGTTGACCAACGAAATTTTATTTCTGCAATAACTGATCCCGTGATCTCTCAAATAGTTGAATCATCCAATTATTATAATGCTGAATTTAGTATGGCCTATCATTATTTAGATGCATTTGCTTATTTTACCGTTAAGAATTTGTTACTGAGCTCTAGAGATTTGGTCAATAGTAATTTTGAATCGCTAAATTTAAGAAGGTATTTGCTAACAATTGGTTATTATTTAGGAAGAAGGAATAGTTTTCAAATTGAGCCATCCATAATGGGGCAATTCATTGAACGAACCGGTGAAATATTTGTTGATTTTAACATAAAGGCCTATAAAAGTTTTGATAAGTATAGTGAATTATGGGTTGCATTATCTTATAGACAAAGTTTTGAAGGAAATACCATAGAAAGTTTCAAACAAATAACTCCAATCATAGGTTTTAATTATAAAAGATTTATGGTTTCTTATACCTATTCCAGTCAAATAGGTGAAATTGTTTTAGCTAATGGCGGACACCATCAAATTACATTGGGTATTAATTTGTTTTGCAATAAACAAAGAGCTACAGGTTGCCCTAATGTCAATTCCTTATTTTAAATGTTCTGAGGATAATTATTTAATTGGACCGTTAATGAACATACATCTTTAACATGGTACTGTTTGATATAGAATATAATTTTAAATTAATAAAAGTATATTTGTTAGATATTAAAGACTCTATCATGTTAAAATACAATCTCCTGGAATCAACACAAAAGAACCATTTATTTTCTAAAACCATTTTTCTAACTATATGTCTTTTTATAATGTGCTCGACAAAAATATCAAGTCAAGAGACTTTAGCACATAAATTAGGCTATGATAAAGATGTTAAATTATTAATAATACATGCCGATGATCTAGGTTTTGCGCATACTGAAAATGTTGCATCTATAAAAGCAATTGAAGAGGGATCTGTAAATTCCGCCAGTATCATCATGCAGGGACCATGGGTTCATGAAATTGCATCTTATGCCAAAAAAAATGATGGTAAGCACGATCTTGGTCTCCACTTGGCTATCACTTCTGAATGGAGAAATTTTAAATGGGGACCCGTAGCATCTAAAGATAAAGTTCCTACTTTAGTTAATGAACATGGCTATTTTTATGATACTTGTCCAAATGATGCCAGCGTATCAGAAGTGGAAATTGAATTACGCGCACAAATTGAACTAGCTCTTGCAATGGGTATAAAACCTACACATCTCGATAGTCATATGGGCTGTTTATTATGGGGAACACTAGAATTTTTTGAAGTTTATTTAAAATTAGCAAATGAATACGGTTTGCCCTGTTTTGTAGATAGATCATCTGTATCGTTATTTCCTAATGAAAATGCCTTTGATAAAATGGTGAAAGATAATGAGGTGATGGTTGTTTTAGATAAGGGTTTTACCATATCACCACAAGAATATTCTAAAGGCTCCGAGCAATATTATACTGATATTCTAAAATCCATACAACCTGGATTGACACAAATATTAATCCATACCGCTTATGATAATGAAGAAATGCAAGCTATCACTGTTGACCATTCGGATTGGGGTGCTACATGGAGGCAAGGAGATTATGATTTCTTTACAAGTGATGCTTGTAAGAAATTGATAGAAAAAGAAAATATTGTTTTGGTTACGTGGAGAGAAATTACGCAAGCACTGAAGAAATAGTAACAATTAAAAAATATTATAGAGTTTCTTCATATTAGACTTTTTTAACATATACTTTTAAATACACAAGAATAATAACCGAAAATATTCCACAAATTGTAAACCCAATAAAGAGAGGTAAGGCGGTATCGGTAACATTTCTTCCTATGTAAGTACTAATAGGAACAGCCATTATAGTAGAAATAAATCCCGTAATTGCAGCTGCTATTCCTGCAATATGACCAACAGGTTCCATGGCTAAAGCTCTTAAATTTCCAAACAAAAAACCTATAGCAAAAAATTGTAATCCAAAGAATGACAATAAAATTCCAATACTTGGGTTTGTTTTGCCATAAAATAAAACGACGTAAAGTAATGAAATAATAAAAAATGCTATCATTGCAATAGTGACTATTTTTTTCATTCCATACTTTAAAACAAGTGTTCCGTTTAAAAAAGTAGCTACACCAACTGATATTGCCAAGCCTGCAAAAATAAACGGAAATTCTTCTGTTAATTGATATTGTAGTTGAAATATTTGTTGGGAGGTACTTAAATATACCATAAACGAACCTGTTATAAAACCTGAAATTAAGGTGTACCCAATAGTTTGTTTGTATTTTAAAAGTTCTTTTGTGCCATCGATAAAAATATGAGTACTAAATCTTATACGCTGTGAATCAAGCAGGGTTTCAGGCTGTCTGATCCAAAACCACAAGGAAACTAATACACTAAATAATAATTGAATATAGAATATTGCTTGCCAATTGTATTGATCTAAAACAAATTTACCTAAAGCAGGAGCTATAATAGGTACTAAAATAAAAACTACTGTAATAAACGACATGATCCTTGCCATATAATCACCACTATAAGTATCACGAACCATTGCAATACTTATTGTTCTTGGAGCTGAAAGTCCGATACCTTGGAAAATTCTTCCTAAAATCATCATTTCTAAATTATCAGCATAAATACAAATAAAACTAGCAACAATAAATATACCAAAACCCATAAACACAATAGGTTTTCTACCCAAACTATCAGAAATAGGACCGAAAAACAAGGAACCTATACCAAGACCTAAAAAAATCATGGTAATGAGTAATTGATTATCACTGATTTGTGTTGTACCAATTGCAAGTCCAATGTGATCTAAAGCAGGTAATAATGCATCTATAGTTAGAGCAACGATAGACATTAATGATGCCATCAATGTTATAAATTCAAATTGAGATAATCTACTTTTAAACATATTAGTAAAAGTAATTTAATTTAATAACATAGGAGGTATGTTAAAATATACTATTTAACATAATATATATTATAGAACAAATCCACAGTAATTTCTGTATAGCCGTTTTTACGGCTATTTGACCGTTAGGTTTGCATTTTAAATAAATAGAGAAAAATAGTGATGATGTTATTTGCTTGTTGAACTGGAAATAACTCGACTAAGGAGAGTTATTCTATTTCAACAATGCTACATAATTTTTTCTTTTGTTTGTATCTTTAAAATTATTAATAATCAACATCATAAATCCCCTATACTGCAATAGTCTATGCTATTTTATAGGAAAAACCTAAATTATGTTTTAGACACAGTATAGTTTTTGAGTTACTCCAGAGAGTAATTAGGGTAAAACCCAATATCACGGTTATGGCTACTCAAAGCTGGGAATTTATGACATCTAAATCTAATAATTATGCAAATTTACGGAATTGATATTTCTAGTAAGTATCTAGATCTTTATTCACAAGATCAAAAAGGGAAACCAGTAGTAAAGCGTATTTCAAATAAATTAAAACCTATTATAAAATTCATTTATTCAATACCAAAAGATAGTACTATCTGTGCAGAGCATACAGGAGTTTATGGTAATTTATTAGTCCAAATAGCTAGTAGTTTAAATGTTAAGATAGCTTTGATAGATGGCTATGTGATTAATAAGAGTTTTTCGATGGAGAAAGGAAAAAGTGATTTGATTGATTCTAAGCGTATATGGAGTTATGGCATTAGGTTTTATGACAAGCTTCGTTTTACAACTCCCTTAAAAGAATCTATGCACGAGTTAAAAGAAATTCAAACACTAAGAACTTTATTAGTCAAACAACGTAAGATGTTACAGACCAACCTTAAAGGCAAGGAAAAACAAGTAATCAATAGTGTTAAAGTTTATCAATTACAACAAGAGTTAATAGGTTTTTTAACCAATCAAATCAATGATTTAGAAAAGCAAATGAAGCTGATAATCGAACAAGATCAGTCTCTCAATGAGAACTATAAATTAGCAACTTCGGTTATTGGAATAGGTAAAATAATAGCTACAGAACTTATCATACATACAGAAAACTTCACAAAAATAGATACTGCAAAAAAAGCGGCTTCTTTTTCTGGAGTTTGTCCTTATCCTAATGAGAGTGGAGGTAATAGTAAAAAACAAAGAGTATCCAAAAGAAGTAACAAAAGAATGAAATCTTTACTGTTTTTAGCAGCTTTAAACGTTTGCAATAGCAACAAAGAGTTTAGGTTGTACAGGGAACGAAAGATGCTTGAAGGGAAACATTTTTTCTTGGTGATGAATAATGTAGCTAATAAACTTTTAAGAACAATTTTTGCTGTTGTAAAGTCTGGTGATCTTTATGATCCTATGTATATATCTAAAGATCCTAGACTGGCTTAAAAAAATTGATTTTTTATTTGGATTTAACAGAGTAAACATAATACTACATTATAGCTATCAAATGGAAACAATAACTTAAACAACATAATGAACATTTGTACTATAATTATTGTTATGTTGATTAGAATTTCAATTAAGAAAGCATAACTTAAACTAAGAATAATTATTTTACAATAAAAAAAGTGTATTTAATTCTACTTAAAACTTTGTATCAATTTT
>JAUWLK010000199.1 GCA_030613745.1 Flavobacteriaceae bacterium
CTGGACTGTATATCAACCAGTTAGGAACTATATCTTTTGTTTCATGCATCATATAATAAGCAATTTGATTTAATATTTGCCCTTTATACGGAATTTGCCTTGGCATAATAACATCAAACGCTGATAATCTATCACTTGCAATCATCACCAACAATTTATCATCAATATTATATACTTCTCTAACTTTTCCCTTATATACTGATTTTTGTTTTGGGAAATTAAAATTTGTGTCGTTTATTGTGTTCATTACAGTTGTTAGTTGTTAGTTGTTGGCTGTTGGTTGTTGGTTGTTAGTTTGACTGAGTCTAACAACTAAAAACCAAAAACTGTTATTCTGATTCTTTACTTTTATATGCATTAATTATTTTTTTTACCAGTTTATGCCTTATTACATCTTTATCATCAAATTGAACTACTGCAATTCCTTCTATATCTTTTAAAGTCAATAAAGCGTCATTAATTCCTGATTTTACCCTGGGAGGTAAATCAATTTGCCCAGGATCTGCTGTAATAATAAATTTTGCATGCTTACCCATTCGGGTTAAAAACATTTTCATTTGACTATTTGTAGTGTTTTGAGCTTCATCTAGAATAACAAAAGCACTATCTAATGTTCTTCCTCTCATAAATGCCAAAGGAGCAATTTGAATGATTCCTTTTTCAATATAAGATTCTAATTTTTCAAAAGGAATCATATCGCGTAAAGCATCATATAAAGGTTGCATATATGGATCTAGTTTTTCTTTTAAATCACCCGGTAAAAATCCTAATTTTTCACCTGATTCAACCGCTGGCCGAGTTAAAATAATTTTTCGTACTTGTTTTTCTTTCAAAGCTTTAACTGCTAAAGCAACAGATGTATAAGTTTTACCTGTTCCAGCCGGACCAATAGCAAAAAGCATATCATTCTTTTGCATTAAATCCACCATTTTTCTTTGGTTTACAGTTTTGGCTTTAATCAATCTCCCTTGTATACCATGTACTAAAATATCAGTAGATTTTTTTGAACTTTTATGCTCAGTATCTGAAGTCATTAATCGTTCAATACTATTTTCATCCAATTCATTATAACGGTTAAAATACTTGGTCAACATAGCAAAACGCTTTTCAAACTCATCTAATAAAACAGGTTCGCCAAATATTTTAATTTTATTTCCCCTGGCAACAATTTTTAATTTTGGAAAATAATTCTTAATCAATTCAATATTGTAATTGTTTGTTCCAAAAAGATCTTTTGGGCTTATTTCTTCTAATTCAATTATTCTTTCGTTCAATAGTATAAATTTAGTTACAAGTGCTTTTATTATTTATTAATTTGATTAGATTTGCATTACAAAAATAGTATATTTAAAAGCAAATAAGCAACAGTTAAATTTTAAATATTCTTTAAAATAGAAAACCATTAAAAATATATGCCAATAATTACTTTAACAACCGATTTTGGTACTAAAGATCACTTTGTTGGTGCTGTTAAAGGAGCAATTTACAAAGAATTAAAAGAGGCAATTATAGTTGATATTTCTCATCAAATTACTCCTTTTAGCATAACTGAAGCTGCGTATATTATAAAGAATTCTTATCAAAATTTCCCTAAAGGTTCTATACATATTATTGGTGTTGACTCTGAAATTAGCGTTGAAAATAAACCAATAGCAATTCAACTTGATAACCAATTTTTTATTTGTTGTGATAATGGAATTATCTCAATGATAACAAGCGATATAAAACCAGATAAAATTGTTGAAATTACCATTCAAAATCCAATTGAAAATAAATTTTCTGTTCTAGATATATTTGTAAAAGTTGCCTGTCATATTGCCAGAGGAGGTAAGCTCGAAATTATTGGTAAAAGCATCAGTAATATTAAAGAATTATATGAAATTCAACCAAAAGTAAATACTGAACAAAACCAAATAATTGGAAGCATTATTTACATTGATAATTTTGGTAATGTTATTAGCAATATTTCACAAAATTTATTCAATACTATTGGAAAAGGTCGTGATTTTGAGATAATTGCAAGAAATTATATTTTTACTAAAATTTTTAAAAAATACAATGAAATAGTAGATTTTTCAATGGATTCTGAAAAAAGACAAGATGACGGAAAAAGGCTTGCTTTATTCAATTCTGGTCATTTTTTAGAAATTGCAATGTATAGAAGTAACCTAAAAACTGTTGGAGGTGCTTCGAGTTTATTGGGTTTAAATTATCGTGATAGTATAACCATAAGATTTCTTTTAGATAAAAAGAATGACTTTTAAACTTTAAAAATGTTTATACGGATTGTAAAAATGAGTATTATTGAAGATAAAATTGAAGAATTTTTATCCAATTTTAATCAAAACAAAAATAAAATACGAAATTTTAAAGGTTGTCAATTTTTAGAATTATATCAAGATAAAAATGATGACAACATATTTTTTACTTACAGTTATTGGAATTTAGAAGAAGATCTGGAAAATTATAGGAAATCTGATTTTTTTCAAAATGTTTGGTCTAAAACAAAAATTTTATTCAATGAGAAACCACAAGCTTGGAGTGTAAATAAAATTGTAAGTTTAAATTAATTTTAAAATATTTTTGATTTATAAAAACCATTTATGATTGCAATTTTAAAAAAAGAACTTAATTTATTTTTTGCTTCACCAATAGCCTACCTAGTCATTGCAGTATTTTTACTGATAAATGGTTTATTTCTATGGGTATTTAAAGGTGAATTTAATATTTTAAATGCAGGATTCGCTGATTTGAATAGTTTCTTTTTTATTACACCTTGGTTTTTTATTTTTTTAATTCCGGCTATTACCATGCGAAGTTTTTCTGATGAAATCAGATCAGGAACTATTGAAATTTTAAAAACAAAACCCATAACGGTTTGGCAAATTGTGATTGGTAAATTTTTAGGATCTTTTATACTGATTATCATTGCTTTAACACCAACAATCACTTATATTTATACTGTAATTCAACTTGGAAATCCGGTTGGGAATTTGGATTTTGGCATTACACTTGGCTCCTATTTTGGCTTGTTATTTTTGGCTGGTTCTTTTACTGCTATTGGTTTATTTAGTTCAACTTTATCTAACAATCAAATAGTTGCATTTATTATTGGAGTTGCATTATCGTATTTTATTTTTTATGGTTTTGAAGCTATAGCTGAATTCAATCTTAGTCAAAGTTTTCCGATAGAAAATTTAGGATTGTACAGCCATTTTAAAAGTATAGCCAGAGGTGTAATTGACACAAGAGATATACTTTATTTTGTAAGTATTACTTTTTTCTTTTTATATCTAACCAAAATAAAATTTGATAATAAATAAATATCCATTTCATAATTAGTATCTGATTTAAAATGAATAAACAAAAATTATATATAAAAGTTCCTTTAATTATTATCGCATTAATTGTGCTTAATATTTTAGGAAATTCATTTTATAAACGATTTGATTTAACAAAAGACAATCGATACACACTTTCAGAAGTTACCCATGATATAATTAAAAACATTAATGAACCTATTTTTATTAAGGTATACTTAGAAGGTGACTTTCCTTCAGAATTTAAACGATTACAAACTGAAACAAAACAGCATTTAGAAGAATTAACAGCAATAAATAATAATATAAAATTTAGATTTATTAATCCTCTTAATAAAACAGAAGAGTTAATAAAAAAAGGTTTACAACCAAGTAGACTTACAGTTCAAGAAAACGGAAAAAATTCTGAAGCAATTATTTTTCCCTGGGCCACTATTACCTATAAAAATAAAATTGCAAATATTTCATTATTAACCAATCAAACAACGGGTACTCAAGAAGATCAATTACAAAATTCTATTGAAAATTTAGAATTCGCTTTCGCGGAAGCTATATATAAAATATCATCTGAAAAGAAACAAAAAATAGCAATTTTAAGAGGAAATGGTGAACTTGATGATGTGTATTTAGTTGGCTTTTTAAGACAATTAAGAGAGCACTACAAATTAGCAGCTTTCACCTTAGATTCCGTTAGTAAAAACCCTCAAAAAACATTACAACAGCTTACTGAATATGATTTAACAATTATTGCAAAACCTACAGAACGATTTACTGAAGCAGAAAAATTTACTTTAGACCAGTATATCACAAACGGAGGTAAAGTTTTATGGCTCATTGATAACGTAAATGCTGAGCTGGATAGCCTGATGAAAACCGGAGAAACATTAGCGTTTAATCGTGATTTAAATCTTACCGATTTGTTATTTAGTTATGGTGTAAGAATAAATTATGATTTGATAAAAGATGCATACAGCTCTACAATAAGACTGGCTTCAGGCAATACTGGAAATCAAACGCAATATCAAGATTTCTTATGGCATTATTATCCAAAAATTACTTCAAAAAATAACCATCCAATAAACAAAAATATTGACCCAGTACGTTTGCGTTTTGCAAATACAATTGACACCTTAAAAAACAATATTCATAAAGCCCTGTTATTGCAAAGCTCAACATATTCTAAGTCCTTGGGAACACCAAGTTTAATCACTTTAAATGAAGTTGCAAATGAACCATCTCAAAAAGATTACAACCAAGGTAACCAAACCTTAGGTGTACTTTTAGAAGGGAAATTTACTTCAGGCTATGCCACTAGGGTAAAACCATTTGAAACCAACTTATTTAAAGATAAAAGTCAAACTAATAAAATGGTCATTATTGCTGATGGTGATATTATTGCAAATGAAATATTTCAAGGAGTACCTTTAGATTTAGGCATAGAAAAATATACAAATATCCGCTATGGTAATGCTACATTTTTATTAAACACTATCAATTATATGCTAGATGATATTGGTTTG
>JAUWLK010000042.1 GCA_030613745.1 Flavobacteriaceae bacterium
TAGAAATTTCTTATGTAACATTAATGTCTGGTGCTTTTACCAAACCTGTTGCTTCAAAAATGTTAGGTGATCTTTTAGAAGAAAAAAATATAAAAGTAGTTCCTGATTTTTATTTAGAACATGTTGACAACGATAATAAAAAAATTGTCTCTTATGATGAACAAGAAATTGATTTTGACATCTTAACTATTGTACCTGTAAATATGGGTTCTGATATGATTGAACGAAGTGGCTTGGGAGATGACATGAATTATGTAAAAACAGATAAACACACCTTACAATCTGAGCATTTTGAAAATATTTTTATTCTTGGTGATGCTTCAAATATACCTACATCTAAAGCAGGGTCTGTTGCTCATTTTGCTGCCGAAATTTTGATGGAAAATCTTTTAGCAGCAATGGAAGGAAGAAAATTGCCAGCTAAATTTGATGGGCATGCAAACTGTTATATTGAAACAGGATATGGAAAAGGTGCTTTAATTGATTTTAATTATGAAACAGAACCTCTTCCTGGTACATTCCCATTACCTGGAATTGGACCTTTTGGTTTATTAAAAAATACAAAAATGAATCATTACGGTAAAATTTTATTTAGATGGATTTATTGGCATATTTTACTGAAAGGTAAAGAATTACCTATTGAGGCAGATATGACAATGGCTGGAAAAAAACGAGTATAATCTAATAACGAAATGGAAGATAAAAATATACAATCGCAAATAGATGCACTCGATAAAAAGTTAGATTTAATACTTGGGTATGTACACCAACAAAAATTAAATTCAACTATGGTTCAAGATTTAGTGAGCGATTTAAGCATCATCGGAAAAGATGCTTATGACTCAACCGTTGAAGAACTTGATAAAAGACAGGTAGAACTAGATCCATCAGAACTTACTGGTTTGGCAGTTTCCTTTTTAAGAAATATTGGAAATATCAAATTAGTAATGGACACACTTGAAATGGCAGTTGATCTAAGTAAAGAAGTTGGACCAATTGCTAATGAAGTAATCATTGACTTTACCAAACAATTAAATACATTTGAACAAAAGGGATATTTCGCATTCTTTAAAGAGGTAGGGCCTATAATGGATAATATTGTTACCGGTTTCTCACCTGAAGATCTAAGAGAACTGGCTGATAGTATAGTTACAATTCTATCAATTGTAAAAGAGATGACACAACCTGAAGTACTTGGTACTATGGAAAATGCAATTAAAGCATTTAATAGTATGGAAACAGAAAGTGTACCATCTTATTCTATATGGAGAGTTATGAAAGAAATGAATAGCCCGGAAATGAAAAAAGCACTTGGGTTTGGTATTACATTTATGAAAAATGTATCAAAAGATATAAAAATAAAAGAAGAATAATAACTAATTAAAATAACAAATATTATGGCTGAAAAAACAATAGCTGGAGTACAAGTAAACGTTTCAGATGATGGATATCTTGAAGATATGTCTCAATGGAATAAAGAAATAGCAAAAGAAATTGCAAGTGAAATAGGTATCGAACTAACAGACAAACACTTTGATGTGATCAACTACTTACGTGAAAAAACAGAAGCTAGTGAATCATTATCTATTAGAAGCGTTGGTAAATCAGGAATTATTGATGTGAAAGGATTATATAAGTTATTCCCAAAAGGACCTTTAAAATTCTCTTCAAAAATAGCTGGAATACCTAAACCAACAAGTTGTATTTAATTTTTAAATAATATAATATGGATTCAAAAGAAAAAAAACCTTTAGAAAAGGTATGTATGATTTGTGCTAAAGGATCTTTAGAAGATGTTTATGCAACCTTAGTTATGGCAAATGGTGCTGTTATGGAAGGAATTGAAACCAAGGTATTTTTCACTTTCTTTGGTCTTGATGGAATTACTAAAAAATCAATGAATCACTTGCATACAGCAACAACAGGTAACCCTGCAATGCGTATGCCTGGTGGATTACCTTTTCCTACCATGCTTGGTGGATTACCTGGTGTAGAGTCTGCTGTTTCTAAAATGATGAGAAAACAAATGGAAGAATTAGACATGCCACCTGTAGATGAATTTTTAGAATTAATTACTGCTGGTGGTGGTGAAATTTATGCATGTAAATTAGCTATGGATATGTTTAAATTAGATTTAAAAGATCTATCTGATGAAGTTTCAGCAGTTTTAACTATTGGTGAGTTTTATGAAATGTGTGATGGAGATAGAACTCAAATTATTTTTACATAATTTTTCATTCTTATTATCATAAAAAAAGCTGTTTAAAACAGCTTTTTTTATGTAAATCCTTTCGGCTATTTATTTTTTCTTGCCAGTTTACGTTGTTCTTTTTCTAATTTTCTTTGAGCTCTTGCTTCTTCTTTTCTTGTTTGCTTTTGCTCAGGTGTTAAATGCAGATCAACAATTTGCCCTTGATAGATCAAAGTATCCTTATCAATTGTATTGATATCAATATTTTCTTCTTCAACTTTTTGTTGTGCATATTTATTTAATTCATCTTTAGTTATCCATCCACCACCTAATGATTTATATAAATTCACGTAAGCATTTAATAAACGTTGGTAATTTTCTGAATAAGCTAATCTGGCATCAAATTCTACTCTTTGATTTTCAATCACTTCTAAATAACTGGTCACACCTTGATAATATCTTTCTCTGGACAAAAAACTTGCATTACTAGCTGCCTCCAACATCATATTATTTGCAATTAGTTCTTCTCTTAAAGTAGATAACGAAATAAGAGAATTATCTACTTCTAATAAGGCATTAAGTACCGTATTTTCATAAGTCAATAAAGCTTGCTTTGCTTTTTCTCTTTCCATATCAACTCTTCTGGCATTTTTACCCCATTCAAATAATGGCCCCAATAAACTTGCTCCGGCACTCCATCCTAAACCGTTAGAAACTAAATTTGATAAATCATTACTTCCTAAACCTAATAATCCTGTTAAACTAATAGACGGAAATCGCATAGCTTGAGCCACTCCTATTCTCGCATTCTGAGATCTGTACAATTGCTCTGATTGCATAATATCTGGGCGACGCTGTAATATTTCAGAAGGAATTCCTGTTGGAATAGTGTCTGGTAAAGTGTATTCTCGTAAAGTCTTTAAAGTAGGTATTGAATCTGGATTCTTACCTAACAAAATACTCAGGTTATGTTCTGTAAATGCTATAGACCTTTTAAATTGTGGAATAGAAACCTGAGAAATTGCTTTTTGTATTTGAGCTTGATTAACATCAATAATATGCGTATATCCTTCGTCAAATCTGGCCTGTATAATTTGCAATGTACTATCTCTTAATGCCCAGGTACTTTCTGATATTTGTAAACGTGCTTTATAATCGATCAGCTGAAAATAGTTAAATGCCACCTCACTGATCAAAGCAATTTCAATGGCTCTTTTTCCATAAAATGAAGCCAACAAATCAGCTTTTGCAGATTCTGTACTTCTTCTGAATTTACCCCAAAAATCAAGTTCCCAATTTACAACACCTGCTGCATTAAATGATTGAAAAGAATTATCAACTGGAATACCTAAAAATTGATTTGAAGAATTTGCTCCAGCTTGAATTCCAAATTTGGGACCAAAATCTGCTTTATTATAACCAACATTTGCTCTCGCTTGTTCAATCCTACTTGCTGCAATTTGCACATTTTTATTTTCACGTAAGGCTGTCACAATTAAGGTATCCAATACCGGATCATTAAAAAGATCCCACCAATTCAAATTAATAATACTATCGGATTTACTTGTAATATATCTGAATGATTGCGAAGTTTTGCCTTCAGGTTCATGAAAATTTGGTCCAACTGCACATGCCTGTACCAAAAAAATGACAATCAATATTAAAATATATGTTTTTATATTCTTTTTCATCTTTATGATTTTGACGATTCTAAATGCGTTAATTTTTCCAAATCTCTTTTCTTTTCATAACCTGCTATTTTACCAATAAATACAAAAAGCATAGGGTATAAAAACACTCCTAAGAATGTTGCTAACGCCATTCCTCCTAAAAGTGCCATTCCCATAACTTTTCTAGCTTCAGCTCCAGATCCAGAAGCAATAACCAATGGAAAAACCCCTAAAATAAATGAGAATGCCGTCATTAATATAGGTCTAAATCTTGATTTTGCTGCTGCCATCGCTGCATCAAAAAGACTCAATCCTTTTTTAAATTCGTCATTGGCAAATTCTACAATTAAGATCGCATTTTTAGCTGCCATACCTATCAGCATGACAAAAGATACTTGTGCAAAAATATTATTTTCAAAGGTTGGACTGATTAACCTTCCAACCCAAAGTGCAAATAAGGCTCCAAAAATTGCAAATGGTGTTCCCATTAAAATGGCAAATGGTAAAGACCAACTTTCATATTGTGCAGCTAATATTAAAAATACAAACACCAAGGAAAAAGTAAGAATTACACCCAATGAACCAGAAGCTTTTTCTTCTTGAAAAGACATCGCATTCCAGGTATATCCCATATCAGTTGGTAGTACCTCTGCAGCAACTTCTTTTAAAGCGTTTCTCGCATCATCTGAAGTATAACCTTCAGCAGGAGTTCCTGTTACCTCCACAGATCTATACAAATTAAACCGAGTTGTATAATCGGGACCAGAAATTGGTTTTATTGTAGCTACTGTCGATAAAGGAACCATATCTCCACTATTATTCTTAATAAAGAATTTATTAATTCCTGTTTCATCAACACGGTATTCGGGTTCGGCTTGAATATATGTTTTATACAAACGCCCAAATCTTGTGAAATCATTTACATAAGCTCCTCCCATAAAAGCACCAATAGTGGTATAAAGATCATTCAATTTTATTCCTAGTTTTAAGGCTTTTTCTTTATCAATATCTAAAAATCGCTGCGGAACAGTCGCTTGAAAAGTGGTACTAGCTCTACCAATTTCTGGTCGTTCATTAGCAGCCTTTATAAACTTCATCGTATTTTGCGAAAGATATTGAGGGGTGTTTCCTACTCTATCTTGAATCATAATACTATAACCTGAACCATTTCCTAAACCAGGAATTGCAGGAGGTCCAAATGCAAAAGCCTGCGCTCCTTTAATACCAAAAGCAAGTTTTTTATTTATATCTAAGATAACTTCTTCGGCTGTTCGATTTCTATCTGACCATTCCGTCATAGAAACAAATAAGAATCCTGTATTAGAAATCATTGCACCGGAAAGAATACTATAACCTGTTGCAGTTGTTATATATTCTACTTCAGGAACTTCCATCAATAGTTGTTCGATTTGTTTGGTGACAACATCAGAACGTTGAATAGATGCTGCATTAGGTAACTGAACATTCACAAAAAAATACCCCATATCTTCCTCAGGAATAAATCCCCCGGGAACCAAACTTCCAAAAATACCAGCACCAACGGTCATCAATAAAATAAAAATAACTGAGCGTTTTAATTTCCTAGACACAATATTGGTAAAACTCATATAGGAATCTGTTGTTTTATCCATTCCTTTATTGAACTTTCCGAAAAACCAACCCAACGGGCCTTTATATGGTTTGGGTTCTTTTAATAATAATGAACATAAGGCTGGACTCAATGACAATGCATTAACCGAAGACACTAATACAGATACTACAATCGTAATTGCAAATTGCTGATACAACAATCCGGTTATTCCGGCCATACCTGCTACTGGAATAAACACAGCAACCAATACTAAAGTGGTTGCTATAATTGGAGCAGTAACTTTTGACATCGCATCTAAAGTCGCTTCTTTAGCTTTCATCCCTCTAGCAATATTTACCTGAACAGCTTCAACCACTACAATGGCATCATCTACCACAATACCAATAGCTAAAACCAATCCGAGGAGCGATAATACATTTATCGTAAATCCTAATCCGGGAAAGAAAATAAACGCCCCAACAAGTGAAACTGGAATCGCTAAGGTTGGAATTAAAGTTGCCCTCCAATCTTGAATAAAAATAAACACAACCAATATCACTAAAAGTAACGCGATAATCAGCGTTACAACAATATCTTTAATACCAGCATCAATAGCTTTGGTTGTATCTAAGGAAATACTGTATTCTACGCTTTCAGGAAACTCTTTAGACAAAATTTCCATTTCAGATTTTATAGTTGCAGCCAGTTCTGTAGCATTAGACCCAGGTGCTTGATACAAGGAAATAATTCCTGCTGTTTTCCCATCTAACCTCGCTCTCATATTATAGCTCTCTACTCCTAGATTTATTGTAGCTACATCTTTTAATTTTATTTGAGATCCATCAGATTGTGTTCTAACTATAATATCACCAAAGGCTTCTTCAGAATTAAAGCGTTCTGGTAATCGAACTGTATAGGTAAATTCTGTTCCAGGAGGCGCAGGTTCTGCACCAAATTTTCCACCAGGAACAATAATATTTTGTTCGTTAATGGCATTGATAATTTCAGGAACTGTAAGTCCTAATTGAGATAATCGATCTGGTTTAACCCAAATTCGCATTGAATAATCGGAAGCCCCTAACACATCAACTCTACCTATCCCTTTTATCCTTGCTAATTTATCTTTAATGTTAATCAAGGCATAGTTTCCTAGAAAATCTTGATCATACCTCCCATCTGAAGTTAATGTTACTAACATTAAAATATTGGGTAATGATTTTTGTGTTGTTACTCCAAATTTTGTTACAGAAGCGGGTAATTTTGCTGATGCTGCCGACACTTTATTTTGTGCCAAAACCGTATTCATATCAGGATCAGTCCCTACGTCAAACGATATATCTATAGACATAGATCCATCATTGGCATTGGTAGATTTTATGTAGATCATATTATCTACCCCGTTAATTTGTTGCTCTAAAGGTGTGGCAACAGACTCTTCAACACTTATGGCATTTGCCCCAGTATAATTGGCTCTTACTTGCACAATAGGAGGTGTAAGGTTTGGGTATTGTTCAATAGGTAACCCTATTAAAGATACAGTTCCTACAATTACAATTACAATTGCTATAACAATAGCTACAATAGGGCGATGTACAAAAAAGTTTCCTTTATTTTCAGCCATAACTATTGTTTGTTAGTTGATTTATTGTCGTATTCTGTAACAACAGGAATCACTTCCATTCCAGGTCTTGCTTTTTGCAACCCTTCCAATATAACTTTATCTCCTTTTTCAATTCCTTCTTTTATAATTGTAAACCCTGGTATTTTTTCTCCAATGATAACCTGAACGGTTTCCACTTTGTTTTCTGCATTTACCACCAAAACTGAATACTGCCCTTGAAGTTCAGATACACATTTCTGAGGAACAATGAGCGCATCATTAACATCCATTACTTTAATTTTTACTCTGGCAAATTGCCCTGGGCGAATAATTCCCATTGGGTTTGGAAAAGAAGCTTGCAATAATATAGTTCCTGTTGTAGCATCAACATTTCTATCAATAAAATCTATTTTACCTTTTTGATCGAATAAAGTACCATCTGATAAAATCAATTCTACTTCAACTTTATTTTCACTTCTTTGTATTTTTTTCTTCGATCCATCAGCATAAGATCTTGCTGCTCTTAAATATTCATTTTCTGAAAGAAAAAATTGAACTCTTATAGTTTTTATATTAGATACCGTATTTAAAATTACAGGGTTTGGGTCTTTTCCTACAAATTCACCTTCCCGAGCTAATGTTCTACCAATAATCCCATTTATTGGAGATAAAATTCTTGTATAACTTAAATTAATTTTAGCAATATTTAATTCAGCATTAGCTGCATTTAACGAAGATATGGAAGCATCTCTTTGTGCTAGAGCCATATCTAATTCTCGCTTACTTACAGCATCCATTTCAGCAAGAGGTTTTACTCTTTTTAAATCACTTTCTGTTTGTGTCACAATCGTGTTTGCCTGAGCTACCATACTTTGTTTTGCAACAACAGCCTCTTTAAAAGGTGCAGGATCAATCACATACAATAGATCTCCTTTTTTTATTCTACTCCCTTCTTTAAAATGAATTTCTTCCAAATAGCCTTCCACTCTTGCTCTAATTGGAATATCTTTTTCCCCGTAAACTTGCCCAACAAATTCTTCATAAATAGGTACAGTTTTAGGAACAACTTGATAAACGTTAATTTCTTGTGGTGGCGGAACTTGTTGTTCTTTATCTTTACAGGATAAAAAAATAAATAAAGAAATGATTAAAAAAGTAATTCTTATTTTCATTTAAAAGATTTTTATTATTAGACTAATAATCAAATATACACAAAACATTGTGAATTTTATTCTTTAATTTAAAGCAAACTACATCGTAGTTTTCATGCTATTCATATTTTTTATTGTTTTACATTGCTTTATCAATCAATTGAGAGTATAAAATTTATTAATTTAAAATTTCCTATTTTTATAAATATATTCTTAATTTCTAAAATCAATATTCGATGAGCAACAACGAATCAAACAAATTTTCCAGAAGATCATTTGTACAAACCTCATTATTAGGAGCGGCGGGATTAACTATATTACCCGGCTTCACATCCTTTAAGCCCAATGAAAGTATAAATCTCGGTTTTATTGGACTCGGCCGGCAGGCGATGTTTCTTTTAAATGGTTTTATAAATATTGGCGGGGTCAAAGTACTTGCAGCGGCCGATGTTTATGAGATCAAAAATAAAAGATTTAAACAAAGAGTTACAAAACATTATAAAAAGAAAGGAATAAATATTGATATAAAAACCTATGAAAAGTACCAGGATCTATTGGCAAGAACTGATATTGATGCTGTTGTAATAGCAGTACCTGATCATTGGCACGCCTTAATCGCTATAGAGGCTCTAAAAGCGGGTAAGGATGTTTATATAGAAAAACCTTTAACATTTACAATTTTGGAAGGAAAAGTGCTTAGACAAACGGTTAGAAAGCACAATAGAATTCTGGGAGTGGGCAGTCAGCAAAGATCTGACCCTAACTTTCAACATGCTGTAAAACTTGTTCAGGATGGAAAATTAGGAGCAATTAAAAAAGTAAAAGTACATATAGGCGGTCCTCCAAAACCTTATGACCTTCCTAGAGAGATCTTACCAGCAGATCTTAACTGGGATCTCTGGTTGGGTCCAAATCCATATGTTCATTATAACAAGGAATTAAATCCTCCAATATCTCTGAATCCTGATGTTGATGAAAAATTCTGGGGTGGATGGAGATGGTATAAAGAAATGGGAGGTGGCTTTACTACCGATTGGGGTGCGCATATGTTTGATATTGCTCAATGGGGTCTTGGAATGGACAAAAATGGTCCGATAGAGATTATTCCACCAGGTTATAAAGGACATGATTTCTTAACTTTTAAGTATAAAAATGGCGTTATTATGACAGAAGAGCCTTTTGATAAGGGCACAAAAGGTGTTAGATTCGAAGGTAAAGATGGTTGGATCGAAGTTTCAAGGGGGCATTTTAAAGCTTCTCAAAAATCATTTGAACCAAACTTCAATAAAGATTCCGGACCTTATGAAACTAAGATCCCGCATCTGATCAATTTTATAGATGCCATAAAAAACAGGAAAGATCCTGTTGTGCCGGTTGAAATTGGTCATCGATCTTGTACGGTTTGTACATTAGGTAATATAGCTTATGACCTGGGAAGACCAATAAAATGGAATCCAGATACGGAAGAATTTATTGATGATAAACAAGCTGAGCTTTATATGCACAGAGAATATAGAAAAGGATATAAATTACCTGATCTATAATATTTTACACCTAATGCAACAATAAAACCATTCGAAATTGAATGGTTTTTTTTGTGAAAAATTATTTATCCTAATACTCTCTTAAGCGAACATATCCCACTTTTCCATCCTGAGTTAAAACATGCAACTCAACATAAGATTTGTTCTGATATTTTTTTAATAGTCTTTCCAACTCTTCAACCGTTGATACTTTTTGATCTTCAACTGCAAGAATAATATCACCCGTTTTTATCCCATAGGTTTTTTGTAAATTTTTATTCTTCAGATTTGCAATTTTAACACCATAATCTATATCAAATCTATTGGCATCTCTTTTTGAAATCGGCGCCAGATCTCCAATAAAATATTCAGAGAAATCTGAATTTCCATATTTTAATTTTCCAAATTGATTTTTCAATTTAACAGGAATTACTTTTTCAATATCATTTCTTAAAATAGTTACATTAACAATATCTCCAGGGCGTTTAGAACCCAAAAACCCTTGTAGGTCTGAAAATTTTGAAATTTTTACATTATCCATCATAGTAATAATATCATTAGTCTGCAAGCCTGCTTCTTTAGCAGCACCTTGATCAATTACTCTAATAATAATAACTCCTTCAGTACTTGAGACTCCAAAATCATCAGCTTTTTCACTATTTAATTCTTCATAATTTATACCCAAATAAGCTCTTTGCACATTACCAAACTCTAAAATATCTTCTGTTACTTTTCTTGCAATATTAGAAGGAACTGCAAAAGAATAACCAATATATGAGCCTGTTTGCGAAGTTATTGCTGTAGTAATTCCTATTAATTCTCCTCGAACATTTACTAATGCTCCACCACTGTTTCCAGGATTTACTGCAGCATCCGTTTGAATAAATGATTCTATTTTATTGTTACTATTCGATAAATTAATATCTCTGGCTTTGGCACTTACAATACCGGCAGTTACCGTTGAAGTTAAATTAAATGGATTACCTACAGCCAAAACCCATTCTCCTACTTGCAAATTATCTGAATTTCCGAATGGTAAATACGGTAAATTATTTGCATCAATTTTTAACAATGCAATATCTGAACTTTCATCAATTCCAATTATTTCGGCACGATAAGTAACTTTATTATTTAATGTTATTTCTAATTCTTTAGCCTCTTTAATCACATGATTATTCGTTATGATATATCCATCAGGAGAAATAATAACACCTGAGCCTGAACCAACAATTCTTTTTACGTTTTGACCAGATTGACCATAAAAAAATTCATACAACGGATTAGAATTCGCTGGTGTTATAGAAATATTTTTAACATGCACAACTGCATGTACAGTTTTGTCAGCAATTTCAGTAAAATCAGTTTTTTCAACTGCAGCTACTCTGGTTGAACTATGATTTGTAGGAATAGCTATTGGTAATTCATTATTTTCAATTTTTATGTCGTTTTTAATATTATCAAAAAACAATAAATATGTCCCTAAAGTTAAAGCACCTCCTAGTGCTGAAACTAAAACTAAACTTAATATTTTTTTCATGATTTTATTTAAATTTTAAAATATAAACACTCAAAATTAAAAGATTATTCTCAATAAAATAAGACTTTAACGATACTTTAACAAGCAAAGTTTTTTTAATAATTCATACATTAGCAACATGAAACGAGCGTGAAGAAGTTTTCTCACCAAAAAAAAATGATTATAATGAACCTGCTTACGACAGACAGACAGCATGTTACTATTAAAAAACAATAAATAAAACACATGAAATTGATTTTTTACAAATACCAAGGAACCGGAAATGATTTTATAATCATTGATAATAGGGAAAATAAATTTCCTAAAGAAAAAAATGATGTGATCAATAACTTGTGTAATAGAAAGTTTGGCATTGGAGCTGATGGATTAATACTTTTAGAAAATTCAACCAAAAGTGATTTTAAAATGATCTATTTTAATGCTAATGGAAATTTAGGCTCAATGTGTGGGAATGGAGGAAGATGCATAGTAGCATTTGCCCATCTTTTAGGAATTATCAAGAATAAAACAACTTTTGAAGCCAATCATAAACTATACAACGCTAGTATTAAAGAAAATTTAATTAGCCTAGTTATGAATGATGTAAATCAAATAGAAATTCATAAAAATCATTTATTTTTAAATACCGGATCCCCGCATCACATTGTTTTTAAAAATGATATCGATAATATAGATATAAAAAGTAAAGGCAGAAAAATAAGATATGGAAGTCCATATTTTGAAGAAGGTACCAATGTTAATTTTGTTGAACAGATTAATTCAAATACTTTTAAAGTTAGAACCTATGAGCGTGGTGTTGAAAATGAAACTTTAAGTTGTGGTACAGGAGTTACGGCTGTTGCAATTGCCAGTCATCAATTAAAAAAATCAAAAAATAACTTAATAAAATTGCAAACTTTAGGTGGTGATTTAGAAGTTAGTTTTGACACAGAAAATAATTATTATAAAAATATTGTCTTAAAAGGTGAGGCTACCCTTGTATTTAAAGGTGAAATAAATATTTAAAATTACAACCAAATTCATTTGTATACTAAAACATGCAAAAATTAAAAAATAATATAATAAGTTTAAGAGCATTAGAACCAGAAGATTTGGAATTTTTATTTTCTACCGAAAATGATAATACCTTTTGGGAAGTTAGTGGTACTCAAACACCGTTTTCTAAATATATTTTAAAGCAATATTTAGAGAATGCACAACAAGATATATTTGAAGCCAAACAATTACGTTTAGTCATAGTTGACGTATTAAAAAATGAAAATATTGGTTTGATAGATTTATTTGATTTCAATCCACAACACCAAAGAGCAGGTATTGGTATATTAATTTTAAAGAAATATCAAAACAAAGGATTTGCTTCTGAAGCATTAAAACTATTTATTAATTATGCTTTTACAGAATTAAACCTACATCAAATTTATGCAAATATACCCTCAAATAACACCAATAGTAAAGTGCTTTTTGAAAAATTTGATTTTAAAAAAATAGGCATTAAAAAAGATTGGATCAAAAGCAACGGTCAATTCAAAGATGTGCATCTTTACCAATTAATTAATATCAATTAAAAAATGAAAAAAATAATTACAATAATATTAATTTCACTTCTTGTCATAGGTGGTGTATTTGCGTATCAATTTTACAATAAAATCTACAATGACAATGTTAATCAAACTACATTTATTTATATTCCGACAAATGCAGGTTTTGAAGATATTTTAGATTTAATTGATCCATATTTAAAAAATAAAAAAAGTTTTATATGGGTCGCTGAGAAGAAAAATTATCCTAATAAAATTCGTGCAGGTAAATTCAAAATTTCCAAAGGCATGAACAATGAAGCTTTGGTAGACCACTTAAGAGGTGGTAAAGCTGAAACTATCAATTTAACATTTAACAATCAAGATTCTTTTGAAAAGCTTGCTGGAAGAGTTGCTAAGCAAATTGAAGCGGATTCAATTTCTCTTTTAAGGGCTATAAAAGATGAAGATTATCTTAAAAAAAATAATTTCAGTTCTTATACAGCTTTAGCAATGTACATACCAAATTCTTATGAATTTTATTGGAATACTTCTGCTGAAAAATTTAGAAAAAAAATGCTTGAAGAGTATAAAAAGTTTTGGAATAAATCAAGATCTGATAAAGCTAAACAACAAAATTTAACTCCACTTCAAGTAATAACTCTTGCCTCAATTGTACAAAAAGAAACGACAACAGTTAGTGAAAGGCCTAAAGTTGCAGGACTTTATTTAAATCGGTTAAAAGATTTTTGGCCTTTACAAGCTGATCCAACAATTATTTATGCAATTAAACAAAAAAATGGCCAAGACACTGAAATTAAAAGAGTATTGAATAAAGACTTAACAATCGACTCTCCATACAATACTTATACAAATTTTGGTCTCCCTCCCGGACCGATAAGCATGCCTGATATATCATCCATTGAAGCAGTTTTAAATCCTAAGAAACACAGTTATTATTATATGTGTGCAAGTGTTACTAACTTAGGTCAACACGAATTTGCAAAAACATTAAGTCAGCATAATATCAATGCTAAAAAATATCAAAACTGGATTAATAAACTAGAAGTATTTCGTTAATATGTACCGTTTTGAAAATCAAAAAAAATTAGTATCCTATAGAGAAATATACTTTTTATGTTCACTTTTTTTGATCTTTTCATTTACTACATCTGCTCAAACAAAAACTCCATTTTTTCAAAAATCAGATACCTTAAATAAAAGTAGACGTAACGCTGTTTATGTAACCGAAGCTTCAGTTGCAACAATTACACTAATTGGATTAAATCAACTTTGGTATACAGATTATCCACGTTCAAGTTTTCATTTTTTAAATGATAATACTTCCTGGATGCAAATGGATAAATTTGGACATGCATTCAGCTCATACTTTATTGGAAAAATGGGAATGGATGCTTTAAGTTGGGCAGGAGAATCTAAAAAAAAACAATTGATATATGGAGCAACTTTAGGTTTTGTTTTTTTAACAACAATTGAAGTATTTGATGGGTTTTCAGAAGAATGGGGGTTTTCAACTGGTGATGTTTTTGCA
>JAUWLK010000008.1 GCA_030613745.1 Flavobacteriaceae bacterium
AAAGCATTTTGAAGTGCTAATTTTTTTTCATCTACCGAAAGAATATCTTTTCTTTTAGGTGCATGATTTATTGTCGCATCAAATTCTTTTAATTGAGGTAATTCATCAGGAATACCAATTAAGATTTGTTGTTTAAATGAGTTCATAAAATATTGTTTAATAATTATGAGTTAAAGGATTAAAACCATACGGACAGTGTTTACAGTCGCTTTTACAACAATATCCTCTTTTTAAGTGGTACTTTTCAGTAAAAACTTTGTACCCTTCTTTATTAATATAAAAATCTTCAGGTAATAATTCATTATTTGTAAAATTCATTTTACAAAAATAATTTATTGAATTGATTTTTGTACTTTTCAGAGATGTTAATTTTTTCAAAAATATTTCTAAGTTCACGATTTAATGCAATGGCAATTTGGCCATTTATAATTTTGAATGATAAGAAATTAAAGTATGATAAAATTATATTAAATCACGAAAAAATTCATCTAAAACAACAAATTGAAATGTTGTTGGTATTCTTTTTTATTTGGTATGTAATTGAATTTATAGTTAGGTTGCTAATCTGTAGGAGTTGGATAAAAGCATATTACAGCATAAGTTTTGAAAAAGAAGCATATGAAAATGAGCAAAATCTTACTTATATTCGCCAAAGGAATTTTTGGAATTTTTTAAAATATTTATAAGTGGTATTTGTAACGAATAATATTGAAAATCAACAAGTTTTTTTATCTGAATTAGAAAGGTTTGGAGTAAATCTTTTTATCAAAAGAGAAGATCAGATTCATCCTTTTATTTCTGGTAATAAATATCGAAAATTAAAATATAATATTTTTAAGGCTCAAGAAGAAAAACACGATACCTTGCTTACTTTTGGAGGTGCTTTTTCAAATCATATTAGCGCTGTTGCCTTTGCAGGGAAAGAATTTGGATTTAAAACTATAGGAATTATTAGAGGAGAAGAACTAGGTAATGATTTAAAGAATACGTTACAACAAAATCCTACATTAAATGCAGCTAATAAACATGGTATGCAATTTGAATTTGTTACCAGAAGTGATTATAGGTTAAAAAACACAGAAGAGTTTATTGAAAAATTAAAGGATAAATTTGGTAATTTTTATTTGATCCCTGAAGGAGGTACAAATAATTTGGCAATTAGAGGTTGTGAAGAAATTTTAAAACTAGGTGATGAGAGTTTTGATATTGTTTGTTCTGCTATTGGAACAGGAGGAACCATTTCAGGTATAATTAACTCTATTAATAAAAACCAAAAAGTTTTGGGGTTTCCGGCATTGAAAGGAGATTTTTTAGCTAAAGAAATAAAAAAATACACAATACAAGGTAAGAAATGGAGTTTAATAACTGATTATCATTTTGGAGGTTTTGCAAAAATAAATGGAGATTTAGTTAATTTTATCAATCAGTTTAAATTGGAAACCTCTATACCTTTAGATCCTATATATACCGGTAAGATGATGTACGGCTTAGTTGATTTAATTAAGAAAGGGTTTTTTAAGAAAGGAACGAATATTTTAGCAATACACACAGGTGGTTTGCAAGGAATTGATGGAATGAATAATTATTTAAAACAAAAACAATTGCCTTTAATTCAATAATGAAAAAATTAATATTATTCATATCAATCATTCTTGTTAGCTTATTATCAAGCTGTGGATCATCAAAAAAGATGACTTCTTCTTCAGATAGAAATGTAAATGGTATATCAGAAGAATTAAAAAGAGAGAAAAGAATTTATGCTGATAGCAATCTGTTTTTTCAAAAATTTAAAAATAACAATTCAAATTTGAATCACTACACAATAGATTATATTGAAAAATATAAAAATATTGCCATTGAAAAAATGATAGAATATAAAATTCCGGCAAGTATTACTTTGTCACAAGGAATTTTAGAATCCGGAAACGGTAGAAGTGAACTTTCTAGAAAATCTAACAATCATTTTGGTATAAAATGCCATAAAGATTGGAAAGGTAAAAAAGTGCGTTATGATGATGACAGGAGACGAGAGTGTTTTAGGAAGTATGATAATCCTGTAGGTTCATTCAATGATCATTCACTGTTTTTAACAACTAGAGGTAGATATGCATTTTTGTTTGATTTAAAACAAGATAATTACAAGGGCTGGGCTAAGGGATTAAAAAAAGCTGGTTATGCAACTGATAGAAAGTATCCTACAAAATTGATTAACCTTATTGAAGATTATCATTTAAATGAATACGACAAACTGGTTTTAAAATCTAAAAACAAGCGATACAATTATAAAGAGAAAGAGCCTGTTGTTTATATTACTGTGAATAAAGGAGATACACTGTATTCTATTGCTAAAAATAATGATATAACAGTTGAAGAATTAAAAAAATACAACCATTTAATTTCAAATGAAATTAGTATTGGTCAGAAGCTGTATCTTTCAAAGTAACAGAGTCTTTTTTCAAAAGAATTAAAAAAACTACCCATTTACACAGGTAGTTTTTAATTCAAACTCAAAACTAATCTAATTATAATTTTTTTGATGATTTATTAGTTTATTTTTCTTCTGGGTTTTCCTTTATATTGACTACGCTTTTTGGAAGTATTCATCATTTTGCGTTTTTGAAAATTATTCCATTGCTCAAATTGACTTTCCGTTAAAATATTTTTCATTTCTTTGTGAAATACCAGTTGATTATCTAATCTTTCATTTATCATTTTGAATCGTTCATCTGAAGTTGGTTTTGTACTACTTTCTTTCATGGTTTTGTACATCTCCATTCTCTTTTTTCGAATAGTTGCTTGTTTCTTGTTAATCTTTAAAATTTGTTTTTGTTGTACAGAGCTTAAATCTAAACTTAGAGCCATTCTTTTGGTTAGTAGTATTGCATGTTGTTCAGGACTGAAATTATTAAATTTTGATTTTGTATAAGATCTTTCTTGTGCGAAAGTAAAAACTGTAAATCCTATTAGGATGATGGTCATTATTTTTTTCATGATATTTAATTTTAAATGATTTAATATTTGTTGCTATGACTATTATAATTGAAATAGGTTTAAGTACTTTTTATTAAAATTTTGTTAATAATTAAAATAATATCTTAGAGAAAAGATTTACTAACAACAACAGTACACATACTTAACGTTATGCTTAATCAAAAAAATGAAACAATGAAATTTGTAGCTAAACTTTTTAAAATTACCTTTTTTACTATATTAGCTTTAGTAGTTCTTGTTTTAATTTTTTTTGGACATAAAGATAGGTCTGTAAATGAACTGAAAGCCAATTATGCAACTCCTCCTTCTGATTTCATTCAAATTGATGGTATGGATGTTCATTATCGTGATGAAGGAAGTACTGTAGATACTTTACCAATAGTTTTGATTCATGGTACAGGTTCAAGTTTGCATACATTTGATGAGTGGGTAGCTGTATTGAAAAGTGAAAAACGAATTGTAAGGTTGGACTTACCTGGTTTTGGGTTGACAGGACCATTTCCTGACCGACATTATTCAATTGATAATTATGTTATTTTTATTGAAAATTTTTTATCATCAAAAGGAATCAAAAAATGTGTTTTAGGTGGAAATTCTTTAGGAGGGCAGATTGCATGGCAATTTACAGTCAAAAATCCAGAAGTAGTTGATAAGCTAATTTTGATTGATGCTGCGGGTTATCCTTTGGAGTCTAAAAGTGTTCCGATAGCTTTTACAATGGCTCGCACACCTATTTTGAATAAACTTATGACTTTTATTACACCTCGATTTATGGTACAAAAAAGTGTAGAAAATGTGTATGCAGATAAAACAAAAGTTACTGAAGCTCTTATTGACAGGTATTTTGAACTTACTTTAAGAGAAGGTAATCGTCAAGCTTTAATAGATAGAATGACTATAAGAATGGATACAAGCGCACTTCAACTTATTAATAAAATTCAGCAACCCACACTTGTCCTTTGGGGTGAACAAGATTTGTTGATTCCTGTCAAAAATGCTCACCGTTTTCACGATGATTTACCAAATGACACTTTGGTTATTTTAAAAAATATTGGACATGTGCCAATGGAAGAAAATCCACAAAAAAGTTTAGTTACTATTTTGGCTTTTTTGAAACAATGAGTAATTTAATAAAATGTTATTTTTAAATTGAACGAAAGAGTACAATTACACTGGAAAACCGAGCTTTTCAACGGCTATAATTCAGCATGATAAAAAGCTTTAAATGAAAATAATTTTCAAATTTAAATTTTATGAGCCTTAGTGTCATTATAGAATGTTTTTCGAAATAGCATTACCTTTGCAAAATGAATGAAACACATCAACTTTCTGATTGGTTGCCAACTACTAATAAAGAAGTTAAGATTAGGGGCTGGGAAGCATTAGATGTCATTATTTTTAGTGGTGATGCCTATGTTGACCATGCGGCATTTGGTCCTGCTGTTTTAGGACGTATTTTAGAAAGTTTTGGTTTACGTGTTGCAATCGTTCCACAACCTAGTGTACATGATAACTTACAGGATTTTGAAAAATTAGGAGCACCTAAATTGTTTTTTGCTGTTACCGCTGGGGCGATGGATTCAATGGTAAGTAATTATACGGCCAGTAAACGAAAAAGAGATAAAGATGCCTATACACCAAATGGAGATAAAGGATTTAGGCCTGATTACGCAGCTACGATTTATTCAAAAATATTAAAAGAAAAATTCCCGGATGTTCCTGTGGTTGTTGGCGGAATTGAGGCTTCTTTGCGAAGAGTAACTCATTATGATTATTGGAGTGATTCTTTAAAACCAAATATTTTAACCGATTCAAATGCTGATTTGTTGGTTTACGGAATGGGTGAACAACCTTTACGGGAAGTAGTTGAACTGCTTCAAAAAGGAGTTCCTTTTAACTCATTGAAAACAATTAAACAAACTGCGTTTTTATCAAAAATTGATGAAAATTTACCTGCAAATAAAAACTGGGGAGAGGTTGAAATTCACTCACATGAAGCATGTTTAAAGGATAAGAAAATTTTCGCATCTAATTTTAAAATCATTGAACAGGAATCCAATAAGATTTACGGTAGAAGAATTTTACAAAAAGTAAAAGGAAAAACATTGGTTATTAATCCGCCATATCCTACAATGACCGAAAATGAAATTGATGCTTCTTATGATTTGCCTTATACAAGGTTGCCTCACCCTAAGTACAATAAACGAGGTCCAATACCAGCTTATGAAATGATTAAATTTTCTATAAATATTCATAGAGGATGTTTTGGTGGTTGTAGTTTTTGTACAATTTCTGCACATCAAGGAAAATTTATTGCGAGTAGGAGTAAAGAGTCCATCTTAAAAGAGGTTGATAAGGTAACCCAAATGCCCGATTTTAAAGGCTATTTATCAGATATTGGAGGTCCTTCTGCCAATATGTATAAAATGAAAGGTAAAATACAGAGTATTTGTGATAAATGTGTAGCACCATCTTGTATATCACCGGTAATTTGTTATAATTTAGATACTTCACATAAACCACTTACCGAAATTTATCAGGCGGTAGATAAGCACCCTAAAATAAAAAAATCATTTATAGGAAGTGGAATACGTTATGATATGTTGGTGCCAGAATTTAATAAAAATGCTGATAAAAAAGAATTAGAAGAGTATACTGAGGAGGTTATAACCAATCATGTTTCTGGTAGATTAAAAGTTGCACCGGAACATACATCAGATGCTGTGCTTAAATTAATGCGAAAACCATCATTTAAATATTTCCATAAATTCAAAAACACATTTGATAGAATAAATAAAAGGAAGAAATTGAACTTACAATTGATTCCATATTTTATATCAAATCATCCTGCTTGTGAGTTAGAAGACATGGCAAATCTTGCTGCTGAAACTAAGGATATGGGTTTTCAACTTGAGCAAGTACAGGGTTTTACCCCAACTCCAATGACAGTTGCAACAGTTATTTATTACAGTGGATATCATCCTTATACATTGAAAAAAACCTATGCGCCAAAATCTAAGAAAGATAAAGATGAACAACATCGTTTTTTCTTTTGGTATAAAAAAGAAAATAGAAATTGGATTAAAAATACTTTACAAAAAGTAAATCGTAATGATTTAGTAGAGAAATTATTGGGTTTTGAAAGAGGGGATTTTAGGAAAGGGAATATAAAAAGAAAAAATAATTCCGATAAAAATCGAATTCTAAAAAAGTCAAAACATAACGATTTTGTAAGTGTTTTACCTAAACCCAAAAGAAAAAAAAGAAGGAGGTAAAATTTGATTCTAATTTAAAATGTAATTTTATTATTTTTGTGGTATGAAAAAACTATTCTTTTTATTTCTTTTTATTTCCTCATTTATTTTTGCACAAAATAATGTTAAAGTTGATTTGAGTAACCCGAATGCTACTTTATATACTCATTTATATTTTTTAATGCCAGATAGTTATGATATTGCTAAGGCATCAACTACAATTAATGGTTTATCGAAAAAGGAGGCAAATGAAAAGGCAAAAAAAATAAAAGCGATTTTAGACGGAAAGGGTTTAAAAATAGATTTTGATGAAGTGCCTAAAGATGCCAATTATTTGGATACAATTTCTGAATCAGATTTGGCCATTGATAAAGTATTGAATCGCTATGCTCCTTTTCCAATAAGATTACCTGAGGTTTATGTTGAAAAAATAGGAAGTAGATGGTATTTTTCAAAAGAAACAATAGAAAAAATAGATGGGATTTATGCAGATACTTTTACTTGGGAATTTACATGGTTTGAAAATAAATTTCCAAAACTATTTGAAGAAACAGTATTTGGTTTACTGATTTGGAAACCAATAAGTACAATTTTACTAATAATAATATGTATAATCTTATATTTTATTCTAAATCCAATAATATTTTTTATTCTTAAAAATATTCAAAAATTATTTCTAAAAAAAACAATTTATAAGTCTTCTGATTTGCTTCATGAATTAGCACGTCCAATAGTATTTATTTTTATTATTAGGTTTATAAGAAATGTACTCCCTTCATTTCAATTATTAAATTTCAATGCTTATTTGTTAATAGGTATCAATATTGCTGAAACAATATTTTGGATTTTTCTTTTCACAAAATTAATGAAACTAAGTATAAGTATATATGATGATTTAACTAAAGAATCACATTCAAAATTAGAAAAGCAATTAGCACCAATCTTACATAAATTATTACTTGGAATAATTATTTTTATAGGATTTTTACACATTTTAACCATATTTGGTGTAAACCCTACAACTGTACTAGCAGGAGCATCTATAGGTGGTATTGCTATTGCTTTTGCTGCACAAGATTCAGTTAAAAATTTAATAGGAACGATAGTAATATTTTTAGATAAACCTTTTCATTTGGGTGATTGGGTGGTAATAGGTGGAGTAGAAGGATCTGTTGAAAAAGTAGGTTTTAGATCAACTAAAATAAGAGCGGCAGACACAACAATGTTTCAAATACCAAATAGTTTAGTTTCTGAAGCAGAAATTAATAATAAAGGCTTAAGAATTTACAGACGTTATAATACTGAATTAGGTATTCGATATGATACACCACCTAAATTAATAGAGGCATTTGTAAATGGTATTAGAGAAATTATTGTAGAACATCCCAATACGAGAAGTGAATCTTATAATGTTGAATTTACTGGTTTTGGTGACTCTGCTTTATTGATAATGGTAAATGTATATTTTAAACATTTAGATTGGGGAGGTGAACAGTCATCTAAACACAGGTTACATATCGCAATAGTTAAATTGGCTGCAGCATTAGGCGTTGAATTTGCATTCCCTTCTTCAACATTAATGATTGAACAGTTACCCGGAAAAGAATCTTTGGCTGTCAAATACAATACAAACGAAAAAGATATTAATAACAGTGTAAAATCAGTATTAGATGAATTTAAAGAAATGGATCATAAAATTGATCCAAACATCTCGTCTACTCCTCATGATGACTAGTTGAATTGATTAAATTTATCTATATTTCTCAATATAAGCATCGATTTCTGCAAACACATTTATATTTTTCCATTTAGTCATTAAACTAAAATAATCAACAGGTAATTTAGTTTTTTGTTCTTTTAAAGTGTTATTTGCAAATGAGCGTTGTAAGATGTCTTCAACAATAAAATCAAGAGCTTCACTTTCTGGGTGATATTCACTCTTTAAAGAAAGCTTAAATAAATTTGCCGATGAATTATACCAAAAGGCTTTCCAGCCGCTTCGGTATTCTTTTATCATTTCATACATTGTCTCTCCTGTTTGTCTGTGTATCAGTTTGATCAATATACGACCTTCTGTTCGGGTTAGTTTTTTTAATTGATCGGTAAACTCACCCTCCATGAATTTTTGAATTTTTTTAATGTGTTTTCTTCTTTTTCTCTTTGATTTAATACCCTCTAATTCTTTATTAATTACTGTCATTTTATCAGATGCTAAAGTTGCAAAAGGATAGGCATTGTGCACTTTTTTGTAATACCAATAGTAATATTTTCTTTCTTTAGAATCACCAAATTTTCGTTTTTTAAATACAATGATCTCATCTAAAGGAATAGTGAGAGAATCATTTTCAATAATATAAAAATCATCTTTCAGTTTTATTTTTCCAATTTTTTGAGAAAACAAAGTGAGTGGAAAGATTAAAAATAATATGAATAGATACTTTTTCATTAAACAGTTAGCAATCAAAAACCGCTCCAAAAGTAATAAAAATGTAGTGTTTAAATAGTTAAATTTCTTTTAATATTATTACTTTAGTAAAAAATAAAAATTATGCCAAAAAAGATTATTCTCAATAAAAAATCAATAAATTTTTTAGAAAAATATTTAAATAATGCATCGCCAACCGGTTATGAATCGGAGGGTCAAAAAATTTGGATGGATTATTTAAAACCTTATGTAGATACTTTTATTACAGATAGTTATGGTACAGCAGTAGGTATTATTAATCCAGATGCTAAATACAAAGTTGTTATAGAAGGACATGCCGATGAAATTTCATGGTATGTGAATTATATTACTGATGATGGATTGATTTATGTGATAAGAAATGGTGGTAGTGATCATCAAATAGCCCCATCAAAAAGAGTAAATATTCATACTAAAAAAGGTATTGTTAAAGGAATTTTTGGATGGCCGGCAATTCATACACGTATAAAAGGTAAAGAAGAAACACCAAAATTGGAAAATATTTTTATTGATGTTGGTTGTAAAACAAAAGATGAGGTTGAAAAACTAGGAGTTCATGTAGGATGTGTAATTACTTATCCGGATGAATTTTTTATTTTAAATAAGAATAATTTCGTTTGTCGCGCCCTAGATAACCGAATGGGTGGATTTATGATAGCTGAGGTGGCAAGATTGTTACATCAAAATAAGAAAAAACTTCCTTTCGGATTATACATTACAAATTCTGTACAAGAAGAAATAGGCTTACGTGGAGCAGAAATGATAACACATACTATTAAACCGGACTTAGCAATAATTACCGATGTTTGTCATGATACAACTACACCAATGATCGATAAAAAGAAAGAAGGAGAAACTAAGTCTGGTGACGGACCGGTAATTTCATATGCTCCTGCGGTACAAAATAATGTACGAGAATTAATTATAACTACTGCTGAAAAGAATAAAATTCCGTTCCAACGTTTAGCTTCTTCAAGAGCTACAGGAACAGATACTGATGCTTTTGCTTATTCTAACGGAGGAGTTCCTTCGGCTTTGATATCATTGGCATTACGATACATGCATACTACAGTTGAAATGGTTCATAAAGATGATGTTGAAAATGTAATAAATTTGATTTATGAAACTTTATTAGCAATAAACCCTAAAAAAGGATTTAGCTATTTTGATTAAATATGATTGAATTTCAACAAATTTTAAATGCAATATTACTTAACTGGGAAATTATTTTATTGTTTTTTGTAATTGCTATTTTGTATTCTTCAGTTGGTTTTGGTGGAGGATCAAGTTATTTGGCAATATTAGCCTTAACGGGAATAGCATTTATACAAATAAGAGCAATAGCATTGCTTTGTAATATTATTGTTGTAACAGGTGGGACTTACATTTTTGCTAAAAACGGACATTACAACTGGAAAAAAGTTTTTTCATTGGTTTTATTAAGTGTGCCTATGGCATTTGTTGGCGGTTATTTAAAAATCAGCCAGATGTTCTTTTTTGTTTTATTGGGAATTACATTAGTTGTTGCAGCATTATTGATGTGGTTTTCAAAAAACATATCTAATTTTCAATTGAAAAGTAATAATAAAACCTCGATTTCAAAAAATGCTTCAATTGGAGGGATTATTGGTTTTATTTCTGGAATGGTTGGAATAGGAGGAGGTGTTTTTTTAGCTCCGGTATTGCATTTAATCAATTGGGATACCCCTAAAAAGATTGCCGCAACTTCCAGCTTTTTTATATTGGTAAATTCCATTTCCGGATTAATTGGACAATTTCAAAATCCAGATTTTTTTATAGAACCAAAAATCACTTTTATTTTAATGTTTACTGTTTTTATAGGAGGTCAAATAGGATCAAGATTAAGTGCAAATTTTATTTCATCTTTTGTTTTAAAAAGAATAACTGCAATTGTAATAGCAATTGTTGGGATTAGAATTTTATGGAAGTTCTTATTATAGATGATAAAAATTATATAAAAAATTATGATAAAAGCAATACAAGATTATTATGATGATGATTTTTCACTATGTTATGGCTGTGGTAGATTAAACCCTAAAGGACATCAATTAAAAACCTATTTAAAAAACAATGATACCATAAGCAAACACACTCCTAAAAATTATCATATAGCAATTGAAGGCTTTGTTTATGGAGGTTTATTAGCGTCTTTAATTGATTGTCATGGAACAGGATCTGCTTCAATTTTTTATGCTCGTGAAAATAGTATTGAAATCAAAAACTATAATGCACCAAGATTTGTTACGGGTAATTTGAATGTAAATTATATAAAGCCAACACCACTTCAAAAAGAGTTATTAATCAAAGGGGTATTGAAAGAAATTACTTCTCGAAAAGTAATAACAAGTATTAGTATTGTTGTAAATGATGTTATTTGTGTTACTGGTGAAGTAACTGCAATTTTACTTCCTGATAATTTTGGGAAGTAGTGATTTATTTAATCTCCTGTAGTTAGTAGTTAGCAAAAATTTAATTTTTTTTAGATGTAACTTTAACCTCTAATACCAGTTTCAATTTTTCCTGTTTCATTGTCCAATTCTGAACCTCCCATAGAGTGAGGAATCATGTACATTGCAAAAAGTACTAACATGGCAATAATTGGCCATATTCTATTTTTAGGTTTTTTTCGTAATACAACAAAAGCAACCAACCAGAAAAGCCAGGCAAAAATAGTTTTATTATCTGTCCAATCGCCACCAAAAGGCCACCCGGTCCATAATTCCCCAAAAGCATATTTTTGTACAATAGGCCCCAAAATTAAGCCACCTATTCCAAATGCAACAAGTGTTATTCGCGTGAATTTAAAAGTTTTATTTCCTCCAAATATTGCTTCTACACCAGCGCGAGTACCTAAAAAAAGAGAAATAATCATAAATAATACATGTGGAATTAATATATATCTAGGAACAAACCCCTTAAAGCGAACTACTATAGGTTCGCTGGGAGTAATAGATACTTTCTCATCATTTTTGAAAAGATCAATATGATATTCTACTTTACCGGCAGAAGGTTGTTCAGGTAAAGTTGCAGTCAAGATCTCAATTTCATCACCTTCACCAAAAAAAGCTTTTTTATGGGATGCTTTGCGTTGCATTTTTACCTCTTTCCAAGGTTCATCAACTTTAAAACGTTTGAAGTAAATAGTCGCTTTTACTTCTAAATCTTCTACTTCTAAATTAATATCACAAGGCGTACCAATTTCATTAGATCGTAATAACTTAAATTCATATTCTTGTCCGGCAAGCTCTATATTTATTCTTTTTGGATATGTAGGTCCGGTCATTCGTTGATAAAACATAGCGCTTACTGTTATAATAACAGTTATTGTCCATAATAAATAAGATTTTGGTTTACTCATTTTTAAATTTACTAATGTTTTAAATTAATCAAATTTTCCTAAATACAAGCTTTTTATAATTCCATCGGAGAGTCCAATTTTTGGAACATAAATTTTATTAGCATTGCTCCATTTCATAGAAGAAAGATAAATTTTTGCAGCAGGAATAATTACATCAGCTCTGTCAGGATTTAAATCAAGTTCACTAATACGTTCATTATAAGTCATTTGATTTAAAAAGTTAAAATAGGAATTCATATAAATATATGATAAAGGTTTGCCTTCAACTTTGCCAGACATTTTGAATATTTTATTGATGTTACCTCCTGATCCGATTAATGAAATTTTTGTTAAATTTTCACTTCTTTTTTTTATCCATTTTTTAGCATCATCCCAAACAGTTTTAACCACTTTATTATCTAAAATTCTAACTGTTCCTAAAGGAAAGGATTTAGAATCCATAATTTTTCCTTCCGAGAAAAAAGTAAATTCAGTACTACCACCTCCTACATCAACATACAAATAAGATTTGTCATTTTTAATGAGTTCATTTAAATCTGTAGAAGAAATAATTTCGGCTTCTGTTTTTCCGTCAATAATATCAATTTGGATACCACTATTTTTATAAATACTGTCTAAAACTTCTATTTTGTTTTCTGCTTCGCGCATAGCAGAAGTTGCACAGGCCTTGTGTTTTTCAACGCCATGAACTTTCATTAAAAGTTGAAATGCCTTCATGGCATCACACATACGATTTATATTGTTTTCTGAAATTTTACCTGTTGTGAAAACATCTTCTCCTAAGCGAATAGGAACGCGAATTAAAGATGATTTTTTAAATTGAGTTTCTTTGTTTTTAAATTCAATTACATTTGAAATTAGTAATCTAACTCCGTTTGAACCAATATCGATGGCAGCATATTTATGTAATTTCAAAACTATTTATTTTTATAATATTTAGGAAATTCTGTAATTAAAGTTTTACCATTTTTAATATCTTTCCAATGTTTCGTTTTGAATTCAATACCAATGACACCACAGGTTGGAACATGATCAATGAATTTATCTCCAAATTTATTTACAAAATCACTAATACCATGGTCATGGCTAAAAATTATTGCAGAGTCATATCCATTATCTAAAGCCTTTACAGTTTTAATTAAGTAGCCATCACTAAAACTATATAATGATTTGCTAATCTTTAAGTTGGCAAACGGATAATTAAAAGTATAACTAAAAATAGTTGCAGTATGTAAAGCTCTATTTGCACAACTAGAAACAAATACTGAAGGTGTTTCAATTTTTTTTTGTAAAACCTTAGAAATTAAATAAGCATCACTAATTCCTCTTTTTTTTAATGGGCGATCAATATCTTTTATACCTTCATATTCCCAGGAAGATTTTGCATGACGGACAATGTAAAGGGTTTTCATTTTATTTTATAAGCGTTTGAAATAGTTAAATCAAAGATATAATTTTTTTACTTTTACTTTAAGGTTTCAACTTTAAACTTTTTACTTTTTAATTAATCAAGGTTCTAATCTTTCAATTTTCCATTCATAATTTTCTTGCAATGTATAGCGAATTCTATCGTGCATTCGGTTTGGTCTGCCTTGCCAAAATTCTATAGAAAAAGGTTTTACAATATAACCACCCCAATATTCAGGACGAGGTATTTCGCTATTGCGGAATTTTTCTTCGAAAGATTTTAATTTATTATCCATTTCTTCTCTTGAATTGATAACTTCACTTTGATTTGATGCCCAAGCACCTAATTTACTACCATCAGGTCGAGATTCAAAATAGCCGTCAGATAAATTTTCAGCAATCTTTTCAGCTTTTCCATTAATGATTATTTGGTGTTCTAAACTATGCCAGAAAAATGATGCACAAACATTTGCATTTTTAGTAATTGCCTTACCTTTATCACTATTATAATTGGTGTAAAAAATAAAACCTTCCCATGTAAATCGTTTTAATAATACAACTCTGCTCTTTGGAAGACCATCAAGTCCGATAGTGGCAATATGCATTATATTCGCTTCTTCAATCCCGTCAAACCCATCAGCTTCATAAAACCATTTTTGAAATAATTCCATTGGATTTTCAGGTACATTTTTCTTTAAAAGCGCCTTCTTTTTATAGACTTTACGATAATTGCTTAAATCTTTTTCCATGGTTCAAAAGTAGGAATAATTTATAGTTAATTTTAAATATTCATATTTCAATTGTTACTTTTTTCTTATTAGATACAAACCTATAAAAGTAAATAATCCATTAAATATTAAAATTTCATATCCAAAAATATATCCACCAAACCAAGTTGCCGAATTGATATTTAAAACATAAGTAAATACAACAGAAAGTATAGCAATAATCCATACCCATTTATCTATTATATGATATTTGGTAAAAATTCCAAAAGCAAATAATCCTAGTAATGGACCATAAGTGTATGAAGCAACTTGCAATAGGCTACTAATAACATTATCTTTTAGTGCATAACGAAATAAAATAATTACAATTATTAATAGTACAGAAACACCGAAGTGTACTTTTTTCCGAAGTGTTTTTTGCTGATTTTCTTTTTTCTTTTCAATATCTAAAAAATCAATACTAAATGATGTTGTTAGTGAAGTTAATGCGCTGTCAGCGCTTGAATAAGCTGCTGCAATTAACCCTAATATAAAAACAATGGCAATAGGTGTTCCAAGATTACCATTTAATGCAATTTCAGGAAATAACAGATCTGTTTTAATTTTACCTTCAACAACAGGAATGGTAATATTAAATCGTTCAGCATAAATAAATAGAAGTGCTCCTAAAAATAAAAATACAATGTTTACCAATATTAAAACAAAACCAAGTGAAATTACATTCCATTTTGCTTCTTTTGTGTTTTTACAAGTTAGGTTCTTTTGCATATTGTCTTGATCGAGACCGGTCATGGCAATTGCTATAAACATGCCACCAAGGATTGATTTTATCCAATGCTTTTTATCATTAAAATTGTCTGTAAAGAAAATTTTACTATATTTTTTATAGTTATTAGTATGAATTAATTCTAAAAAGGAATAATCTAATTTGTTGATTATGATTAAAATAGATGCAATTAAAGCAAAAAGCATAAAAAGAGTTTGTAAAGTATCTGTCCAAACAATGGTTTTTATTCCACCTCTAAAAGTATAAAGCCATATTAATAAAACAGATAAGGTTACCGTTATTTCAAATGGAATATTCCATGCATCTAACATAAAATATTGAAATACTGTGGCTACTAAAAATAATCGAAAAGAAGCAATTAATACTCTAGATACAAAAAAGAAAAAAGCCCCGGTTTTTTGACTTGTTTTACCAAAACGCTGGTTTAAATATTCATAAATGGAGGTGAGATTTAATCGGTAATAAATCGGTAATAAAACAAAAGCTATTACTAAATAACCTAAGAAGTATCCAAAAACTATTTGTAAATAGCTAAATTCTGTATTTTGAACCCATCCAGGAACAGAAATAAAAGTTACACCAGAAAGCGAAGCGCCAACCATACCAAAAGCTACCACATACCATGGTGATTTTTTATTGGCACGAAAAAACACGGTATTACTATCGTCTTTTCCTGTAATGTATGAAATCAAAAATAAGATTCCAAAATAAAATAAAACAATGAATAATAAGAGGATAGGGTGCATATTTTAGTTTAGTTATAATAGCAAATAAACAAAAAAAAGAATAGTTTTACGCTTTTAAAATTATAAAACTATATTTGAAATTAAAATATAAAATTATGAGCACAACCAAACGTATTCTTTCTGTTGATATTTTTAGAGGTATAACCATAGCAGCTATGATATTGGTAAATACTCCAGGTACTTGGAGTAATGTTTATGCACCATTTTTACATGCTGATTGGCACGGATTGACACCTACTGATTTGATATTTCCATTTTTCTTATTTATTGTTGGAATGTCAATAGCTTTTGCATATACAAAAAAGAAAGCTTCCGGTATAAATTTTGATGTTTATAAAAAAATATCTTCACGAACTTTTAAGTTAATACTGTTAGGTTTGATTTTAGCGGGATTTACCTTAAGTTTTCCATTTGTTAAAGATTTATCACAGTTGCGAATTCCTGGAGTTTTACAACGAATAGGTGTGGTATTTTTTATAGCTTCTTTACTGTTCTTACATTTAAATTGGAAAGCTTTATTAAGTTTGTTTGTTGTTATTTTAGTTGGTTATTTTTTGATTATGACTCAATTGCCTATGAATGGCGAATTACCTGTATTAACAAGAGGATATGATTGGGCGTCTGTTATTGATATAAAAGTGTTAACTAGTTCACATACATATAAGCCAGATTATGACCCCGAAGGAATTTTAAGTACTTTACCATCAATTGCAACATCAATTTTTGGTATGTTTTTAGGAATGATTCTTTTAAATAAGAATAGATCACAACAAGAAAAGTTAAAATATTTTATAATTATTGGAGCTGTTGCTTTGATTATAGGCTATTTATGGGATATGATTTTCCCTTTAAATAAAGCATTATGGACAAGTAGTTTTGTTTTGGTAACAGGTGGTTGGGCTAGTTTGATCTATGCTTTGATTTATTATATTGCAGATATTAAAGGGCATAATGATTGGGGTAAACCAGCAATTATATTTGGTTCGAATGCGATTACAGTATATTTTTTATCAAGTTTTGTATCCAAATGTTTTCACTTAATTAAAATTTCAGAAGGACAATCTATACACGGATTTTTATACGAAATTTTATCATCAATTATAACGATTCCAAAATTGAGTTCGTTAATTTATGCTGTATTAGTTATTTCATTTTATTATTTGGTAGCGTGGGTTTTATATAAAAAGAAAATATTTATTAAAGTTTAAGAAGGGAAAAGGAAAAAGGGAAAATGGCAAATGTTAAAAAAAGAGTAAGAAGTAAGAAGAAAAAAATATTTTTGCCTATTGCCTAATACCTAATATAGGTTGACGGAAAAGTCAATTTATAGGAAAATTAATTTACAAGAAGTTAATAAATTGTAAATCCAATAAATTGTAAATAAAATTTATATTTGCAGCATGAATTTTTCTTCAAAACTTTTAGAAAATGCTGTAAATGAAATGTCGCAGTTGCCGGGTGTTGGTAAACGAACTGCTTTGCGATTGGTTTTACATTTATTAAAACAACCTAAAGAGCAAACTACATATTTGGCACAAGCTTTACAAAATTTTAGAAATGAAATAAAATTATGTGAAAGTTGTCATAATATTTCTGATGTTGATGTTTGTGAAATTTGTGCTAATCCTAAACGAAATGAAGAAATTATATGTGTTGTTGAAGATATTCGCGATGTAATGGCAATTGAAAACACAGCACAATTTAAAGGTTTATATCATGTTTTGGGAGGAAAAATTTCTCCAATTGAAGGAGTTGGTCCACATAATTTAACAATTGGTAGTTTGGTAGAAAAAGTAAAAAAAGGTTCGATAAAAGAAGTCATTCTTGCCTTAAGCTCTACTATGGAAGGAGATACAACAAATTTTTATATCTACACACAATTACAAGATTTTGATGTTAATTTATCAACCATTGCTCGTGGAATATCTGTAGGTGGAGAAATAGAATATACTGATGAAGTAACCCTTGGTAGAAGTATCATTAACAGAGTGCCTTTTGAAAATAGTTTAAAGAATATTTAAACTAAACTCGCAAAATTTTCAATTATTATTTATTAAATACTTTATATGACGTTTAAATCTTTAGGATTATCTGATGCTTTATTAAAAGCTGTTAGGAAAAAAGGATATACAGAGCCTTCAATTATTCAAGAAAAAGTAATTCCACTAATTTTAGAAGGAAAAGATGTATTGGCATCGGCACAAACAGGAACAGGTAAAACTGCTGGATTTACTTTACCAATGTTGCAAATTCTTACAGAGCATAGTAGATGGAAAAGAAGACCCTTACGTGCATTGGTTTTAACACCAACGAGAGAGTTAGCAGCTCAAGTTTATAATAATGTAAGAGAGTATGGTGAATTTTTAGATATTAGATCTACCGTAATATTTGGAGGTGTAAATCAAAAACCCCAAGTTAAAACATTAAGAAATGGAGTAGATATATTGGTTGCAACTCCAGGTAGATTACTCGACTTGGAGAACCAAAAAGCACTCTCATTAGCTAGGATAGAAATTTTGGTTTTAGATGAAGCCGATCGTATGCTTGATATGGGTTTTTTAAGAGATATAAAAAAAATCCTTGCTCTAATGCCAAAGAAAAGACAAAATTTATTGTTTTCTGCTACTTTTTCAAAAGAGATAAAAAAATTAGCTGGAGGAATTTTACATCATCCGGTTTTGGTAGAGGCAACACCTGAATATCTTACCGCAGAAAAAGTTGATCAAAAAATATATCGGGTAAATAAAAGTAAAAAAACAGCATTGTTGATTAAATTAATTTCTGAAGGAAATTGGGAACAAGTTTTAGTTTTTACAAGAACAAAACATGGTGCCAACAAGCTTTGTAAAAAATTACTTGGAAGCGGAATAACAGCTGCTGCAATTCACGGTAATAAAAGTCAGAGTGCCAGAACCAAAGCACTTGCTGGGTTTAAAAAAAGAGAAGTTCGAGTTTTAGTTGCAACAGATATTGCAGCTCGTGGTTTGGATATTCCCTTATTACCTCATGTTGTTAATTTTGAATTACCCAATATTTCAGAAGATTATGTGCATAGAATTGGTAGAACCGGTAGGGCAGGTGCTAGTGGACAAGCAATTTCTTTAGTATCTCACGAAGAAAAAGATTACCTTAAAGATATTGAAAAACTACTAGAACAAAAATTGCTAAGTGAAGTTGTAGAGGGTTTTGAACCAAGTGATCAATCAGAAGATCAAAACAAAAACTCAAAAAAATCACATTTTAAAAAGTCAAAACGTAAAAGAGGGAATAGAAATTATAATAGAAGGTCAAATAGGCGTTAGATGTTTGTTAAGACACCTAGTTTACAAAGTTAAAGATTAGACTTTACACTAAATTAGTTTCCAACCTTGTTGATTGTTCTTTATTTAATAGACACGCAAAATTAAAAATTTTGCGGACTTTGTTCAAGGCACTTCACTTTGGGTTAAGCACCAAAACCCGTATTAACTATAGCCTTGTTAGCTTTTCGTTTTTTTTTCCGATTATTTGCACTGCTTTGGATTTATTTCCGTTCATAGTAATTACTTCAAACTTTTTTTCGCGTAAAATATCAAAGTCGGTAAAAACTGTTTTACGTAAATAGTCCATATTATGATGTCTCAAAATTACACCTTCATTGAGTTCAAAAATTCCATAGGGCTTTTGATTGGCAGATTCGTACCTGTCAATATTTCTTTGGTCAGAGTTTATGAGCAAGTCGCTTACATATAAAACACCGTTTTGTTTTAAAACTCTTTTTATTTCTTCAATTAGATGTTTTTGGTCACTTTCTAATGGAATGCAAGTCAGAACGGTAAAAAGTAATATTAAATCAAACTCATTATCAGGAAAATCAATCGTTACGTTGGTATTTTGCATAAAATCCAAATTTGGAAAATCAGTTTTAGCTTTTTTCACCATTCCTTTTGAATTGTCAATTCCGATTACATTTCCATACCCATTTTCGGAAATATTATTTGTTAATCGACCATAACCACAGCCATAATCCAAGACTCTCGCATTATGACTTAGCATTGACTTTAACAAATTCCATTCAATTTCATGATTGAAGTTTTTTTGATCAGCAACTTTATTCCAATAGTCAGTTTGGTTTAATTTTAGTTTCATAGTTCCTTAAATGAAAGCTAACTTGTTATATAAAAACAAATATATTCATTTATCATAATTAATTTCCTTGATAACATAACTTTGTACTTTATTTTAGCTGCTTAAATTTACACTTTTTAATTTAAAAAAATCACATTTCAGAAAACCAAAACGAAAAGGAGGAAACAGGAATTATAAAAGAAGATCAAATAGACGTTAGAAAAATATTAAGAGTTTGGTTAAGATATTGTAGGCAAATTCCGAAGTGTAAACTCAGGATTAATATATGATGAAAATTACGGATAAAAATATTCTTTATTTTTCTTGGATTTTACCACAGTTCATGGTTGTGTGCCGTTTTCACCTTTTTTTGTTATAAATATCGATATACTTTTTATCTAATTCTGGTGAGTCTTTGTATTTTATTCTCAATTCTTTTAACTCCTTTCGCAATTTAGTGACTGTTGTGGCATAAGCGGGATTATTATATTCATTTGTCATTTCTTGCGAGTCTTTTTTACGATCATATAACTCCCATTCATCTACATCATAATAAAAGTGAACCAACTTATACTCCTTTGTCACAATACCATAGTGTCGTTTGACCATGTGGACTGCCGGATATTCATAGTAATGGTAGTAAACAGCGTCACGATTCCATTGCGTTGTATCACCTTTTAAAAGTGGAATCAAACTTTCTCCCTGCATATCACTTGGAACTTTAATTTGTGCTGCTTCCAAAAAGGTTTGAGCGAAATCCAGATTTTGTACCATCTCATCATTTGTTGTACCTGGTGTGATCTCATTTGGCCAGCGAATCATCAGTGGGGTTTTAAATGACTCATCATATATAAATCTTTTATCAAACCAACCATGTTCTCCAAGGTAAAATCCTTGGTCTGAAGTATATATTACAATTGTATTTTTAGCCAATCCGCTTTTGTCAAGGTAATCTAAAACTTTACCTACATTATCATCTACTGAAGAAATACAACCAAGATAATCTTGCATATAACGCTGATACTTCCACTTCATTTTTTGTTTATCATTCATTGTTGGCCAATTGGTTTTGAACCAAGTGTTTATAGAATCAATTACAGGATCATACAATGCTTTTTGTTCATCATTAGCTCTCCTATAAACTCCGGTAAATCCATCAATACCATTCCAGTTTACAGGAGGTACATAGGGTTCTACTCCTCCCATTTCTTCAATTGTTTCTGGTCTTATCTTGGAGTCATGACCATATTTCATGTGTTGAAGCAAGTTCATTTCAGCAGTCTTTGCTGCAGTTCCTCTATTGGAATAATCATCAAAAAGAGATGCAGGTTCTGGAAATGTTTTCTGTGTAAACTCTTTAAATTTTGCAGGGCTTGGCCACCAAGGTCTATGAGGAGCTTTATGCAAATACATCATCATAAATGGTTTCTCCTTGTCTCTCTTTTTATCCAGCCAATTGATTGTTAAATCAGTAATAATATCAGTCACATATCCTGTGATGGTTGTATCTCCTTTTGGAGTAATGAACCTAGGATTGATATAATTGCCCTGTCCGGGTAAAATCATAAAATCATCAACACCTTTTGGATTATTGCCAAAATGTAGTTTACCATACATCGCAGTTTGATAACCTGCTTTTTGAAATAACTGGGGAAAGGTTATTTGTGTGGTATCAAATGGCATTCTATTGTCAATCTTACCATTGATATGTGTGTGCTTTCCGGTTAGTATAGTAGCTCTTGATGGTGCGCAAATTGAATTTGTTACACAAGCATTAGTAAACAACATCCCTTCGTTAGCTATTCGATTAATATTTGGTGTTTGTATCAACTTATCTGAGTATGCGCTAATCGCCTGATAAGCATGGTCATCAGCCATTATAAAAAGTATATTTGGTCTTTCCGTTGACCTTTTTTGATCCTTTCTTACTTCTTTAGAATTTTTACATGAAACAAAGACCATAATCAAGATTGAAATGGCTAATAAGATTCTTATGTTGATTTTTTTTAACATTTTTATTCGTGAGACTCTAAAAAAATTATTTCAATTTTTTAGTTAGTCGAACTAATCCCGCTTTTTCAGCGGGATCTAGGTTAAATACCTCGACCCTTGGGTCGATTCCTATTATTGGGTTCAGGGCTTGCCCTGAGGTTTAATACCTTTTATTTTTCAATTTTAACGGTTTTGGTATGATTTAGTTGTGTAAAAGTACACGAGTCCTTTACTTTATTTATATGCACTAATTTTAATTTAATCACTTATTGCCCAATGATTTATACACGTTGTTCTACACCGTTTTCTATTCATTCAACGTATTTTTCAATGCGTAATCTACAATATAATTTGTATGTATTTCTGTTGTGTCAAAAAGTGAAATACTTGTATCATCTTGGTTGATTAAAATTGGTATTTCAGTGCAACCGAGTATAATTCCTTCAATTTTATCTTCTTTCATCATTCGTTTCATTATCAGAAGAATAATCTTTTTACTCTTTTCATTTATAATATGATTGGCGAGTTCTTTCATAATTATATCACTAATAATTTCTATTTCTTTTGGGTTAGGAATAACACTGTATATTCCATATTCTTTTAACTCATCAAAATAAAAACTACTTTTCATTGTGAAACCGGTTCCAAGAAATCCAACTCTCTTAAATCCTTTTTTCTTAATTTCTATTGCAGTTGATTTAATTATATTAATCAAAGGTAAATCTGCTTTTTTTGCTACATTCCTTGCAACTTTGGCAATTGTATTTGAACTTATCGCCATAAATTCAGCCCCGGCACTTTTTAATTCTTCGGCTTTAATTTTAAACAATTCTTCAACTCCATTCCAGTCACTATTGGTAAGTAATGCCATTACATCATTGAAATTAACAGAGTTAATTATAATTTCTGCTGTGTTATATCCACCAAGTCTTTGATTAACTTTCTGATTGACCAGTTTGTAATAGTCAACCGTAGATGCCCAAGTAACTCCACCTATAATTCCAATTTTTTTCATATTTATTTATTTGTATTTAGTTTAGGTTCAGTTCCATTTTTAAATCAGATAATTCATACTTGACATCAGTTAATATAACTTCTTTAAAGCCTAATTTTTTGTACAAGGCAATCGCACTTTCAAGTTTTAAATTAGTTTCAATAATAATTTTTTCAGCACGTTGTTTTTTACAGAAATCGATACAATAGGTCATTAATTTTTTTCCAATTCCTAGCCCTTGGTAATTACTATTAACTCCTAGTTTTAATAGCTCAAAATTCAAAGTGTCTATTTTTTTAAGAGTAATGGTTCCAACAATATTTTTATCGTAGAGAGCTAAAAATATAAATCCGCCTTTATCTAAAATTATTTTTTGGGGATTATCAAGCATTGGTTTGTCAGCATCCTCATATAAATCAAACTTTTCTAACCACTCAAGTGATAACATTTTATACTCTTGGTGATATTGTTGTTTGTATGGTATTATTTTTAGTTTTTTCATTTTCTTAAATGGTGTAGAACGGTTT
>JAUWLK010000315.1 GCA_030613745.1 Flavobacteriaceae bacterium
CTTCATAATCATTTTTTTCATTGACTTTGTTTTTTGTAGAATTAACAATTACATTGGATAATCCCAAAATATGATCAATAGTTTCTTCAGTAGTACGCGCTTCATTATTTGGTTTAAATTTAAGATCCTCATCTCGCAGACCTTCCGTAGCCCAATAATATCTAAAACCTAAACCATCAATCATTCGGGCAACAACAGTACCTTGATTATAATTTTCAGGGTAATCAGGTATCTCATAGTATGGTAAACTTTCTTTATCATTATTCTGTGCACTCATAATGTTTAATGTTAAAACAATAATTATTGATGTTATAAGATAGAGTTTCATATTTATTTTTAATTTTTAATAATTTGAATAGGAACTATTTTTTTATCCCATATTTATCAATCAAATAAATTAAAGCTGTCATTGTTGCTGCACCAAGTTCTAATTCCCTTTTATTTACGGCATCAAAAGTATCATTTGCTGCATGATGGTAATCAAAATAACGTTGTGAATCCGGACGTAAACCTGCTAAAACAATATGTTCATTTTTTAACGGACCAATATCTGCTCCACTTCCACCTTTTTCAAAATAATGTATTAAATATGGTTTAAATAAAGAAGTCCAACTCAATATTTGATTATAATTAGAATCACTACAATCAAAAGAAAACCCTCTTGGTGTAAATCCTCCTGAATCACTTTCTAAGGCAAAAATGTGATTTTCACCTTTTTGTTTTACCTCTTCTGCATATTTTTTAGCACCTCTCATTCCATTTTCCTCATTCATAAATAATACAACTCTAATACTTCTTTTTGGTTTTATTCCAACTTCTTTAAGTAATCTTAACACATCCATAGATTGGACAATACCTGCTCCATCATCATGAGAACCATCACCCATATCCCAGGAATCTAAATGCCCACCTACAATTATAAATTCATCAGGAAATTCACTCCCAGTAATTTCCCCAATTACATTATAAGATTGTACATCATCAAATTGTAGGCAGTCTTGTTTAAAATAAAATTGAGTGTTTTTATCATTTTTCAAATTTTCACTTAATATTTCAGCATCATTTGTACTAATTGCTGCTGAAGGTATACGCTGATTTAATGGTAAATCTCCATAAGTCATACTTCCTGTATGTGGAAAATTATCTAATCTCAAATTCATTGAACGCACTATTACGCCTACTGCACCAAGTTTACCTGCTTCCATAGCACCCGCATATCGTTGATCAATACATCCACCATAGGCTTTAAAAGTGTGTATAAAAGTTTCTTCCATTGGTCTATTAAAGAAAACTATTTTTCCTTCTACAGATTCTTTCCCTAGGCTTTTTAATTCTTTTATTCCATTTACTTCAATAACATTTGCTTTAATCCCTTCTTTTGGAGTAGCTATTGATCCTCCAAAAGCACATATATTGACTTTTATAGATTTTCCTGAAGTAGTTTCAATAAAAGCAGTTTCAGGTATACCTCTCTCCCATTTTGGTACCATTACTGGTTGTAGCCATACTTTATCTAAACCTAGTTTATCAAGTTCTTCTTTTGTCCACTTTACAGCTTTATCAGCATTTAAAGAACCTGATAATCTCCCACCTATCTGGTTGGATAAATAATCTAACCACTCATAACTTTTACCGTTTGTGAGAGATTTATTATAAATGGACTTTAATATTTCAGCATCTGTTTGCGAAAATAATTGTGTAGAAAATAAAAAAGTTACTAATAATAAAAATTGCTTCATTTATAATGAATTTTAAAAATTAAATATTGATTTTATCAAGGTAAAAAAATCACTTACTATGAAATTCTATCAAATTGGCTTCATAATACTGAGATCCTAATTTGCTTAACAAATTATTAATCACATCTTTATTTCCATTTACAGCTAATGCAGAATATCCAATCTTATTTCGTTTACCTAATCTTAAATCAATAATATTGATGTTTTTTGAAGCAAGTGCTGATAGCAAAATCAATAAAACTCCCGGTGCATTTTTATGTTTGGTCAATATCACTTTTTCGTGTAAAGCCAATTTCAAATCGACTCCATCCATCTCTAATAAAAACACACCTTCTTTATTATAGTTTGGTAAAATTGCATTTTCTTTATAAGTCAGGTTTATAAATGTGTCAGTATCTGTTCCCTTGATAAAATCAATAGCATTTTTAACATTACCATTATCAGCTTCTACAGTTAAAAATGCAACAGCAGTTCCATCATTATTTGATTTTAATCTCGCCGTTTCAACATTAACACCTTCAGAAGCCAAAGTATTAAATAAAGAAGAAATAACTCCGGGTTGATCCAAATGTTCTGAAAATAATCCTTTTGCTTTTTGTGTTACTGCCTTTGGAGTTTCATTAGAAATAGTAATCGACTTGTCACCTTTTCTTATTCTGATAGCATTATAATCGCCCATTCCTGTAGAATTTTTATAAATATCTAAAAATTTTAAAAAAGATCCTCCAAAAGAAAAATCAGGAATTATTCTTCTATTTTCATTAACAAATCGCTGATTCAACAATTCAATTCCTTTATTTAAAATGGTATATTTAACTTTCAAATCATG
>JAUWLK010000023.1 GCA_030613745.1 Flavobacteriaceae bacterium
ATTAAAACTTCTAATTCATCAGCATACTCTGATTTAAACAAATGTTGAGCATGAGTATTGCCCTGAAATTCTTTTATCTTTTTTGGATTGTTTGACTTATCGTAAATTGTTTTTATACGACTGTACATACTTTCCCCTTTAGAAACAATAAATAATTTATCTGTTTTTTCTAATTTTACAGGAGGGCCTCCGGCAGGAGCCATTAAAACAATTTTGTTTAAAGAAGGAGTTGTTAAAGGTAAAGCCGAAAGAACTGCTGCTCCACCCATACTACCACCAATAATATTTATATCTTCAAAACCATGCTTTTTTAAATACGTTATTGCTCCTAAAATATCAAACAACTTTTTATTCGAATTACCTGCCTGACTATTGCCATAACCTCTAAAATCAATTGATAAACTCGCTATATTTTGATTCTGAAATTTCTTAGCTAGAAAGTACCAACTTTCCTTATTAAAAACTGCACCATGAGCGAATATTACAACTTTTTTAGTTTGAGAAGAAAAAAATGAAGCCTCAATAATTCCTCCATCTTCGGTATTAAATTTTATCAACTCAAATTTGTTCTGACTTTTTAATTCTTGATTGTTTAAAAAGTTAAATAATATCAAAAGAGTTATGTATATTATTTTTTTCATAAGATTTAAATTTTTTTATATTGAATATAGGGAGATAAATATTTTTCTAAAGTTAATGGCGTATATTCTTTATTAAATTTCTTTAAACATTACGTAATGCCCACCTATTTGAGGAATATCAAACACCTTTCCTATAACTTGAAATCCTTGTTTTTTATAAAAATTTAGAGCTACAACCCTGGCATTACACCAAACTAAATTTATATTTTTCTTTTTTAATATTTTTTCTGCCTTAGACACTAACATTTTTCCATAACCTTTTCCTTGAAAATCTACTAGAGTAGCCATTCCACGTAATTGGTATTGTTCTCCTGTTAACATTTTATTATTTGTTTTCATAAAACTAACAATGCTTATTAATTTTTCATTTTGATATAATCCCAAGTGAAAAGTATCTTCATCAAAATCTCCGGAAAACTGGGAAGATAAATCCATATTCTTACGAAGTTCTTTTTTTCTTATTTCATAAGTATCTTTTGCTTCAATTTGTTTGACAACAACCATAAAATTTAATTTTTACTTGCTTTTTTACTTCCCTTATACATTTCATATTTTACAAATCTGCATTCCAGATTTCCATTAAATACTTTTATTTTTCTAGAGGTTCGCAAACCAACACTTTTTAAACCTGTAGTAAAATCTGAAGTAATAAACCAAGCATTAGTATCAGGATATTGTTGTTTTAAAGTATTACCTATTTCACGATAAAATATAGGAACATCAATACTAATTCTTTCTCCATAAGGAGGATTAAAGAGAATAATTGTTTTTCCTTCCACAGGTTTTTCTGAATTAAAGAAATCTTGTTTTTCAATATGTATAAATTCCTCTAAAGAGGCGTTTCTAACATTATCCTGGGCTTTTCTTACTGCAGAAGGTGCTTTATCAAAACCAATAATTTTATTTGAAGAATTAGTTACTTTTTTTAATAATGAATCGTGAATTACATTAAATAATTCTTCATCAAAATCATCCCACTTTTCAAAACCAAATTCAATTCTGTTTATGTTTACCGGAATATTATTAGCAATCATTGCCGCTTCAATTAAAATGGTACCACTACCGCACATAGGGTCAATAAAATGTTGAGAGCCGTCGTAACCCGAAAGTAAAATCAATCCTGCAGCCAAAACTTCATTAATTGGCGCAATATTAGTATCTGTTTTATAGCCTCTTTTATGTAGTGATTCACCTGAGCTATCTAAAGAAACAGTACAAACATCTTTTTGAATATGTATATTTAATAATACATCAGGATGTTTAATATCAATACTAGGTCGCTTACCAGTTTGCTCCCTAAAATAATCAACAATTGCATCTTTACTTTTAAGTGCAACATAGTGTGAATTGGTAAAATTATCAGAATGAATTACAGCATTGATTGCAAAAGTTTTATTTTCATCAAAATATTTTTCCCATCTAATTTTTTGCAAATTTTTATATAAATCTTCTTCATTATATAGTTTAAATGTATAAAAAGGAACAAGTATTTTAATTGCTGTACGCAAAGATAAATTTGCTTTATACATAAATCCTTTATCGCCTTTAAACTTGACATTACGTACTCCTTCTTTAATTTGTTGCGCTCCTAAATTTCGCAATTCTCTTGCCAAAACTGATTCAAAACCATACAAGGTTTTTGCCAGCATATCAAAATTTTCTTCCATAGGGCAAAAATACATTAAACTGATTAGCTATTAAAATTACTGCGCTGTATTTCTATAATCTTAAAGGTATTTTCATATTTTTGCTTGAATTAAAAATTATGGATAAAAAAATTGAATGGGTACACTGGTTTAATACAAGCTATTACCATTTACTTTACGATGGCAGAAATGAAGAAGAAGCTGAATTCTTTATGAAAAATTTAATTGCCTTTTTACAATTAAAAAAAGGTGATAAAATTTTAGATTTACCGTGTGGAAAAGGAAGACATGCTTTGTTTTTAAATTCAATAGGCTATGATGTAGTTGGTGCTGATTTATCTAAAAACAGTGTTGAATTTGCCAAATCATTTGAAAACAATACTTTAAAATTTAATTTTCATGATATGAGAAGTCCTTTAACAGGAAAGTACAATGCAATTTTCAACCTTTTTACAAGCTTCGGATATTTTGATGATAATCAAACAAATATAAACGTTTTAAAAAACTTTAAAAATGCACTCCATAAAAATGGTTTCATTGTTATTGATTTCTTAAATATTAAGAAAATAAAACAAACATTAATTCCTAAAGAAAGGTTTTTAAAAAACGATATTGATTTTCATATAACCAGATCTATTCAAAAAGGGTTTTTAATAAAAAATATCTCTTTTGAAGCAGATAATAATAAACATCATTACATTGAAAAAGTACAAAGTTTAACTTTACAAGATATTACAAGTTTTGCAGATATGGTTCATTTAAAAGTAAAGCATGTTTTTGGAGATTATGATTTATCTCCACTCGATGAAAATAATTCCGATAGACTTATACTTATATTACAATGAGTTATTTAGCCTTAATACTTTCAGTAATTCTTGGATTTGTCATAGTTATAGTAATAAAGCCAAAAACAAAAATTATACAACTGCTTTTATCTTTTAGTGGAGCTTATTTACTTTCAATTACCGTATTACATTTAATTCCGGAGGTATTTGAAAATCAACAAAAAAATATTGGTTTATTTATTTTATTAGGAATTGTATTTCAAACCATTTTAGAATATTTATCAAAAGGTGCTGAACATGGTCATATTCATTATTATGAATTTGAAAAAAGTACACCTTGGTTACTTTTTATAAGTTTAAGTATTCATGCTTTTTTAGAAGGAATGCCTTTGGGTATAGAAGTCAATAATGATTTACTTTGGGCAATTGTTATTCATAAAGTACCCATTGCAATAATTTTATCTGTTTTTTTTAAAAATTCAAATGTACCAAATATATATATTGTTCTTTTTATTGCCTTTTTTGCACTAATGAGTCCTTTAGGAAGTTTAATTGCACATGAAATTACTTATATCAAACAATTCGAAATGCAAATAAATGCACTGGTAATTGGTATTTTCTTACATATTTCAACTGCAATCTTATTTGAAAGTTCTGCAAACCATAAATTTAATCTTAAAAAGTTTATAGCAATTTTAATAGGGTTTGCATTAGCATTTATTAGTTCACAAATAATTTAAAACCTGAGTTCGATATAAGTCAATCTCCACAGAATCCTTATAAATAGTGAGATTTGACTACAAAAAACGAAGACTAACTTGTTAATTTAAGGCTTTTTGGAGTTAAAGATTGCTGTTTATAAGGATTTCCTAAGGATTCTTACTGTTTTCCATATATTTCGTTATGGGTTTTCAAACTATTAATAGTCCTTCAAAACCATGCCTTATCTACGAAAAACAATAAAAACTGTGAGCGTTGAGTTATATCGAACTCAGGTTTAAAGAAATATATTCACAAGCTAAATAACAAATTGCGCATATAACATTCCATTATTCAATAGATTTTATACACGCAATTTTAAATAAAGTAATTAAAAACTTTATTTTTGATATTCAAACTATCGATTAATTATTCTAAAACATAAATATTTTTCTCAGCACAAATCTTCTTCAATTCATCTGGCCAGATAGAAACAGAGACTTCTCCCAAATGTGCGGTTCTTAAAAGATACATATATGTTCTTGACTGCCCAATTCCACCACCTATACTTAATGGAATTTCATCATTTAAAATAGCTTGATGATATGGCAATTTGAGGAAATCTAGCTGACCTGAAAGTTTTAATTGTGCTTTCATGGTTTCTTTTGTTACTCTCACACCCATAGAAGTCAATTCATGTCTTCTTTTTGTTACCGGATTCCAAACCAATATATCACCATTAAGTCCGTACATTTGTTCTCCATTTTTTATAATGGTTGGTGTAATCCAATCATCATAATCAGCAGCTCGCATTTCGTGAGGATAACCGTCTTTAAGCACATAACCTATACCTATAATAAATACTGCAGGATACTCTTGTATCAATTTAGTTTCTCTTTGTTTTCTTGGAAGATCAGGATACATTTCCAAAATTTCTTCTGCATGAAAAAATTTAAGTTCTTCAGGAAAATCCGGGTATCTAGGATCATTTAATTCTGGAAACTTTTCTTTGATCATCATACCTGCTCCTCTGATCACTTTCCAAATTTTCTTAACAGTATCTTTTAAATATTCCAAATTTCTGTCTTCAGCAGAGATCCTCTTTTCCCAATCCCATTGATCTACATAAGAAGAATGGTCATGGTCTAAAAAATAATCTTTTCTTACGGCTCTCATATCCGTATTGATACCTTGACCAACTTCACATTCAAACTGAGCCAAAGCCATTCTTTTCCATTTAGTTGCGGCTTGTACTACTTGTGCTTCTATTCGTTTAGGTAAACCTAAACCTGCCGGAAAATCAATAGGAGTTCTTGATCCATCACGATCGAGATAATCATTTACACCACTTTCTTTACTAACAATAAGCGGTACTTGAACCATTTGAAGGTTTAACGCTTCTGCAAGTCCTTTTTCTATATACTCTTTAATCATATAGAGGGCTTCCATTCTTTTTAAAGGTGGTAATAACGTTTGATATCCTTCCGGAAGAATTTTACTTACTTCTTGATAAGTGCTAATTCCAGGACCTGCTAAATCTGATTTTTTATCATACATACATACATATTTTATGTTAATAATAAATTGAAAAAAATTATATGTTAAATAATTATTATTTTCAAATCAGATAATCTCAAAGTTTTGAGATTTAAAAAAATCATGCTCGATTTAAAAAAAATTACAAGCATATTTCTTAAGTCATTTTCAAGAGCTAAGTTAATCAATTAAAGCTCTATAATCAAATTTAACTCTAGTTTAGAGAGGTTGAATCTCTTTTGTTTTAAATTCCTTTGGTTTTGTATAAATCTATGAATCAATAACCAGCAGCTTGACCATCTTTCCTTGATTCTGAGGCTCCGTAATAAATATTATTTTTCATATCCCACATAATGGCTTGATATCCGCCATAACTTCCTAATCCAAAACCAACTCTATGACCCTTTTGCATGAGAGACTTAATAGTTTGATAATCAAACCCCGATTCAAGTAAGATTTGACCTCCATCAGTCATTTTACCTCCTGTTGGTTCTGTAGAACCTATGTGTTGCATACGTGGTACATCTCCTGCAACTTGTAAATTCATACCAAAATCAATTAGATTTATAACAATTTGCGCGTGTCCTTGTGGTTGCATTGCTCCTCCCATTAAACCAAAACTTACCCAAGGATTTCCATCTTTGGTAATAAATGCCGGTATAATCGTATGAAATGGTCTTTTGTTAGGTTCAATTACATTATTATGACCTTCTTCTAAAGAAAATAATTCACCTCTATCTTGTAACATAAATCCTAATTTTGGAGGAACCATACCAGAACCCATCCCACGGTAATTACTTTGTATTAGTGATACCATATTACCATGTTTGTCTGCTACGGTCATATAAATGGTATTACCTTGCTCAAGTTTTCCTGCATCATAACTTCTTGCTGCATTGTCATTGATAAGCTTTCTACGCTCATTAGCATATTCTTTTGAAATTAATTTATCAACCGGTAAGTCATTGAAAGCAGGGTCAGCATAATATTTTGCTCGATCTTCAAAAGCAAGCTTTTTTGCTTCAATAAAATGATGTATATATTCAGAACTCCCAAAACCCATTTCTTTTACATCATATCCTTCCATGATATTTAGAATTTGTAAAGCAGCAATTCCTTGTCCATTAGGTGGTAATTCCCAAACATCATAGCCTCTATAATTTGTAGAAACAGGCTCAACCCATTCAGACTCATGATTGGCTAAATCTTTTTTACTTAAAAAACCTCCCTGAGATTGAATAAAATCTGCTATGGTCTTTGCAATTTCTCCCTTATAAAATGCATCTCTACCTCCTTTTGCAATTTTTTCATAAGTATCAGCTAAATATAAATTTTTAAAAACACTTCCCTTTGTCAATGCCATGCTATCCGGCATATAGGTTTCTATAAAATTTGGGTAAGTTTTAAATCTTTTTGAAGTTGCAGTCAAATAATAACCAATCAATTCTGTAACAGGAAAACCTTCACGAGCATATTTAATAGCAGGAGCAAGAATATCTTGCATTTCCATTATTCCAAATTTCTTATGCATTTCAAACCAACCATCTACACAACCCGGCACACTTACCGGAAGGGGTCCAAAGGGTGGTATTTTGGTTATTCCTTTATCCTTAAAATATTTTAAATTTAATTTTTCAGGTGAGCGTCCACTTGCATTCAATCCATATAATTTTTTATCTTTTGCACTCCATATAATAGCAAATAAATCACCTCCTATACCACTACCCGTCGGCTCCATCAATCCTAAAGTTGCATTTGCTGCAATAGCTGCATCAATAGCATTCCCTCCATTTTTTAAAATATCCAAACCTATTTGAGTGGCTAATGGATGACTTGTAGCAATCATTCCATTTTTTGCAATAACTTCTGATCGTGTGGCTATATTGCTTCCTGTAATTCGATCTTGAGCCTGAACTACAGTGTAATTTAATGCTAATATGAGGTAAAGTAATTTGAATATGTTTAGATATCGTTTCATCTTTTTATTTTAATTATTATAAATATTTTGATTATTGTCTAACTGCATAAATTAATTCATCCAAATACTTTCCGTTTTTATATAAAGTCTTTTCAAATTTTGCTTCTAATTTAAACCCGGCTTTTTCTAATACTTTTTGTGAACTAATGTTTGGACCAAATGGTCTTGCAAATATTCTATCAATTTGAAAAGTTTTAAACCCATAATCAACCATTTGTTTTACTGCTTTTGTCATAATTCCTTTACTCCAGTAAATTTCTGCCAGCCAATACCCAAGTTCCATATTTTTTAAGTGTATATCTGTTTGTGAGTGAAGTCCAATTCCTCCTGAAGCTTTCCCATTTATTTCAATTGCAAATATCTGAGTTGGATTATCATTTAAAGTCATTTGAATAAAGCTTTCTCCATTATCACGATTGTAAGGACTAGGGAATTGATTGGTCAAATTTTTAGCAATTTCGGTATTGTTAGCATATTCAACCAAACTTTTAATATCATCTAAATTCCAAGGTCTTAATTTAAAATCCATCAAAATATTATTTTTTTATTTTCAGCCAACTTACTATATCCAAAAAGAGCTTTTAAGTTTATATTTATTTTAATTTGCAACTTCACTTATAAATTTAATTCTCATTAAACGTAACTCCTCAATATCATACTCTCCATCAAATTCATCTAAAGCTTCTTGAATTTTATCAGTTTCAGCTTCCATAAAATAATCATGAATTTCTTCTTGTTGATCTTCATCTAACAAATTATCAACACAATACTCAATATTAATTTTAGTTCCTGAATAGATAATTTGCTCCATCACTTTGATAAGTTCTTCCATTTCAAGTCCTTTGGATTTTGCAATATCAATTAGAGGAAGTTTTTTATCGGTATTTTGAATAATAAATAATTTTAAGCCAGATTTAACACCCGTACTTTTAACAATTAAGTCATCAGGCCTTGTAATGTCATTTTCTTCTACATAACTTGCTATCAAATCTACAAATTCATCACCATATTTTTTTGCTTTTCCATCACCTCCTCCATGACCATTTGCCAATTCTTTAATGTTTATTGGATATTTTAAAGTCATATCTTCTAAGGATGGATCTTGAAAAACAACAAAAGGAGGAACTCCTAATCGTTTACCCACACTTCTGCGTAAATCTTTTAACATACTCATCAATTTATCATCAGTACTTCCACCTGATCCTTTGGTGTTTGTTATAATACTAGCATCATCTTCTTCATTATAAATATGGTCTTCTGTCATCATAAATGACTCAGGAATATCAATAAAATCATTTCCTTTTTTAGTAAGTTTTAATACGCCATATTGTTCAATTTCTTTATATAGCATATTTGCAACTAAAACCTGCCTAATCAATGCCATCCAATATTTATCATCTTTTTTATTACCAATACCAAAAAAATCTTGTTTGTTGGTTTTATGTGATATCAATAATGCATTTTCTTTCCCTACTAGTGTATTGATTATTTCTTTTGACTTGTACTCTTCTTTGGTTTTCTTTACTACCTGTAATAATATCTTTACTTCATCTTTAGCTTCGACTTTTGTTTTTGGATTTCGAACATTATCATCCATATCAGCACCTTCACCAGTTTCACTGTCAAATTCTTCACCAAAATAGTGCAATAAAAATTTTCGGCGTGAGACTGAAGTTTCACAATAAGCAACGACCTCTTGTAACAATGCATTACCTATTTCTTGTTCTGCAATAGGTTTGCCTGATAAAAATTTTTCTAATTTTTCAATATCCTTGTATGCATAAAAGGCCAAACAATATCCTTCTCCACCATCACGCCCTGCTCTGCCAGTTTCTTGGTAATAGCTTTCTAAACTTTTTGGAATATCATGATGTATTACAAAGCGTACATCTGGCTTATCAATACCCATCCCAAATGCTATTGTCGCAACGACTACATCAGTATCTTCCATCAAAAACATATCTTGATGTTTTGATCTGGTTTTTGCATCTAATCCAGCGTGATATGGTACAGCTTTAATATCATTTACTTGTAAAACCTGTGCTATTTCTTCTACTTTTTTTCTACTTAAACAGTAAATAATTCCTGATTTACCTTGATAATTTCTTAAAAATCTAATGATATCTTTTTCTACATTGACTGTTTTCGGTTTAACTTCATAAAATAAATTGGCTCTATTAAAAGAAGCTTTAAAAGTTTTGGCATCTAAAATTCCTAAATTTTTCAAAATATCTTCTTGAACTTTTTCGGTAGCAGTTGCTGTTAAACCAACAATTGGAAAACTTCCAATTTTTTTAATGATATTTTTTAAATTTCTATATTCAGGACGAAAATCATGACCCCATTCAGAAATACAATGTGCCTCATCTATAGCAAAAAATGAAATTTTTTGATTTTTTAAAAAATCAATATACTCTTGTTTGGTCAATGATTCTGGAGCAACATATAATAACTTGGTAATACCATTTTCTATATCACTTTTTACACGTGCAACTTCACCTTTATTTAATGAAGAATTCAATACATGAGCAATGCCATACTCAGTAGAAATTCCTCTAATAGCGTCAACTTGATTTTTCATCAATGCTATTAAGGGTGAAACCACAATGGCAGTCCCTTCTAAAATTAAAGCAGGTAATTGATAAATTAATGATTTTCCTCCACCAGTAGGCATTACAACAAAGCAGTTGTTACCTTCTATTAGTTTTTGTATTGCAGTTTCTTGTAATCCTTTAAATTTACTAAATCCAAAATATTTTTTTAAATTTTCTTGGAGATCAAATTTTTTCACTTTCATTCTCTTATTTCTCTATTTTTGATATTTTTGCAAAGAAACATCTATAATGATATTTTTATTGCTAGTTTAAAAATAAGTATTAATTAATTATTTAAATATACAATTTATTTATAAAAAATAAGAAAGATTTGAAAAATTTTAAAGAAATTCTATCTATTGCCAAAAGAACAATTTTGATTGAGGCTGATGCTATAAAAAATTTAGTAAATTTTTTAGATGATGATTTTGAAAATGCTGTAAAAACAATTTTTGAATCCAAAGGAAGAGTAATTGTAACCGGAATAGGTAAAAGTGCAAATATTGGAACTAAAATAGTTGCTACTTTAAATTCTACCGGAACACCAGCTATTTTTATGCATGCTGCTGATGCAATTCATGGTGATTTAGGAAATATTCAAAAAGATGATGTAGTGATCTGTATTTCAAAAAGTGGTAATACTCCTGAAATAGAAATTTTAGTTCCATTAATAAAAAATTATGGCAATAAAATTGCTGCTATTACAGGAAATACAGATTCATTTTTAGCAAAATATGCCGATTTTATTTTAAATTCAACTATTGAAAAAGAAGCTTGTCCTAATAACCTAGCACCAACTAGTAGCACTACTGCTCAACTGGTTATAGGTGATGCTTTAGCTGTTTGTTTATTAGAATTAAGAGATTTTTCAAGTAAAGATTTTGCAAAATATCATCCTGGCGGAACTTTGGGTAAAAAATTATATTTACGTGTAAGTGATTTAGTTGCTAAAAACGAAATACCAAAAGTTAATCCAAACACAACTGTAAAAGATGTCATAATTGAAATTTCTAAAAAAAGACTTGGAACAACTGCTGTAATTGAAAACAACAAAATTGTAGGCATCATAACTGATGGAGATATTAGAAGAATGTTAGAAAATAATACAAATATACATCAATTAAAAGCACATGACATAATGGGTAAAAATCCTATTATTGTAACCTCTAATGAAATGGCTGTAAAAGCACTAGATATAATGCAAAACAATAATATTACTCAAATTTTAGTTACCAAAAATAATAAATATATAGGTGTTGTTCACTTTCATGATTTATTAAAAGAAGGAATAATATAATACATTTAAAAAAAATTAAAATGAGCGAACAACAAAATGATATGTCATTTTTAAACCACCTGGAGGTATTACGCTGGACTTTGGTGCGTTCATCTGGAGCTATTTTAGGTTTTGGTATTTTGGCTTTTTTAATGAAAGACTTTATCTTTAATACCATTATTTTGGCTCCAAAGGACCCTTCCTTTGTTACTTATCGATTTTTATGCTCTGTTTCTCAAAAAATAGGCGCCAATAGTTTTTGTATAGATGAAATACCATTTATTGTTCAAAGTAGAACCATGGCAGGACAATTTTCAACACATATATGGATGTCAATTGCTTTTGGATTTATTTTGGCATTTCCATATATAGTTTGGGAAGTTTGGAAATTTATCAAACCTGCATTACATGAAGGTGAGAAAAAAAATGCAAGAAGTTTTATTATAATCACATCCTTTTTATTTTTTGTTGGAATCTTATTTGGATATTATATCATTACACCATTATCAATAAATTTTTTGGGTAGCTATAGTGTAGCTGATGAAGTGAGAAATAATTTTGATTTAAATTCATACACAGGTTTATTAAAGGCTTCTTGTTTATCTTCAGGATTTATTTTTGAATTACCCATTGTGATTTATTTTTTAACAAAAATGGGATTGGTAACACCAGAAATTTTAAAAAAATATAGAAAGTATGCACTTGTTATGGTATTAATTCTAGCAGCTATAATAACTCCTCCAGATATAATAAGTCAAGTTATTGTTGCAATACCAATTGTTATTCTTTATGAATTAAGTATAAAAATATCTAAATATATACTCCGAAAAGAAAATAAGAATAATTTAGATAGTAAAATTAAAAAGTATTAAAAAGGTTTTTAATTTATAATAAAATAGCTTTACACTAAATATAAAAATTGTTAAAATAATGATAGAAGTATGATATTACGAGCAGAAAACTTAACAAAAATTTACGGCAGCAGAAAGGTTGTTAATAATATTTCAATACAAGTTGAACAAGGTGAAATTGTTGGATTACTTGGACCTAATGGAGCAGGAAAAACCACTTCTTTTTATATGATTGTTGGGATGATCAAACCTAATGCGGGGAAAATTTATTTAGATAACAATAATATTACTGATAATTCTATGTATAAGCGTGCTCAACAGGGTGTTGGCTATTTAGCTCAGGAAGCATCTATTTTTAGAAAATTATCGGTTGAGGATAATATTTTATCAGTACTACAATTTACTTCCTTAAGCAAACAAGAACAAAAGAATAAATTAGAAGCACTAATTGAAGAATTCGGTTTAAATCATGTTAGAAAAAATCGTGGAGATCTGTTATCTGGAGGAGAGCGAAGAAGAACTGAAATTGCTCGTGCTTTAGCATCTGATCCAAAATTCATATTACTCGATGAGCCTTTTGCAGGAGTTGACCCTATTGCAGTTGAAGATATACAAAGTATCGTTGCTCATTTAAAAGATAGAAATATAGGTATTTTAATAACAGACCATGATGTACATGCAACACTTGCTATAACTGATAAAACCTATTTAATGTTTGAAGGAGGTATCTTAAAAGAAGGAACTCCTAAAGAGTTAGCTGATGATGAAATGGTAAGAAAAGTATATTTAGGTGAAAGTTTTGAATTAAAAGAAAGAAAAAAGAAACTACATCTATAAAAAACGCCTTATTATCATCTGTTAAAATTAAATGTGATAATAAGGCGTACAAACAAATCTAAAAAGATCTTTATATTTAAATTACTCAGCTGCTTGAATGTTCTCCGGTTTCTATACCTATTATTTTACCATTTTCATGAATAAGTAAATAATGAGACCAGTTTCCTTTCTGAACTTTAAACCTATATACATTACCTTTACTATTCTTAGTATAGGTAGCTTTTTCATAGATTTTGTATCCAGAATAATCTTTTAATGCCTCTTTTACTTTTTGTGGAGTTTTTGTTTTTGAGATTTTATAAACATTCTCTTTAACATTTTTACTTTTTGACTGAGCATAAGTACTTTGTATACTAAAAAAAGTAAAACCAAAGATTGCTATAATAATATATAACTTTTTCATTTTAATTTATTTAATAGAATTCTTAATAAATACCATATTTAATAGAATTCATAATTAATATTTATCTATAAAGTGTTAATAAAAGTTTAGCCAAAAGTTGAAAAACTTAAAATAACAAACAATATTAAAAACAAGATTATTTTTATTTTTGCCATAACAATTTATTTACAATTATTCTAATGAATAATTTGTTTTTCTATTTATTACCATCTTGTATTCCCCCTTTTTGATTCAAAATCGTAACCTAAGGTCAACATGTGTGTCCCTCCATGATTTAACTCACTTGCTTCATTAATATTGTACTGAAAGGCATAACCTACATAAAAATCCTGTTTTTTCAAACCTAACATAGGTACAATTGCAGAAGCCGAAAAACTTTGGTCATTGATGAATCTTGTACTAAAACCAGCCCAATAATAACCATCATCTGTCATTTTTTTACCTTTTACGTTTAAATCAGTTATTGAACGTGAATCACTTTCAAATAACTTAAAATAAATCGAAGGTTCTATTTCATATTCGCCTTCACTTAATTCAAAAATATAACCTGTATAAACATAATAATTACGTAACTTTTTTGGTTCAGTATCATCAAAAGCTTTTACACTTTTATTCAAAATATTAGCAGCATTAAAACTTATATAAAATCTTTCAATTTTATATAAAAAGGCTGCATCAAAATTTGAATTAAATGATGAAAGATCTCCTCCAATACTTGGATCGTTATTAGGATTGTCAAAATCAGATACATCAATTTTAAATTGTGTAAATTTATAAGATAAACCAAAAGATATATACTGGTGGTTTGCATCGTTTATGGTTAAATGATGTGCAAAACTTAATTGTCCCCCAATTTGAGATGTATTTCCATTTTTATCTCTATACAAAATTCCCCCAATACCCGATTTTTCCAACACGTGAGAATCATAAGATAAGGTTTGTGTATTTGGGGCATTATCTAATCCAACCCATTGAAAAGCACTACTTAGCCGTAATCTATTCATTTCTCCTTCACCTGCATAAGCTGGAGAAATTATAAATGGATTTTCAACCAAATACTGTGTATAAGGTGCCAGTTTAAATTCTTGTGCATTACTTAATCCTGTGATTAACAATATAGCTATAACTAATACTTTTTTCATAATAATTCTTATCTAACTAAACTGAAATTTCCTTTAAATTCTCGATTATCTGATACATCATTTAATTTAATAATATACCAATAGTCGCCACTTGGCAGAGGCTTACCTTTATAGTAACCATCCCAAGAATATTGGTTGCCTTTATAAGTTGCTATTAAACGTTGATAACGATCAAATATTTGTACAGATATATTTGTATAAACATCTATATTTATTGGATACCAGGTGTCATTTATTCCATCTCCTTGAGGAGTAAAGAAATCTGGAATTTCAATATCTAAAAACTCTATAAACATAGTTTGTTCTTGAATACATCCTTTTTCATCTCTCACATAAAATGTGTAGTCTCTTGATTGTCTAACATTTAAAACATTATCAGAACTATAATTATTTTCATTATCAAAGCTATATTCATATTCTGGTTTACCTCCACTTGCTATAACAGTGTATTCATTTATTCCTGATTCAATAACAGTAAAAGTTAAAGGAATATATTCTTCTAAAATTAATACTACTGGCTCATCGCTACAACCATATTCGTTATGTTTAACAGTAACAGTATGTGTTCCCTTTGCAACATTTTCAAAAATTCCTGAAGTGTTAGTTGTATTACCATCAAGTGTATATGTAACATCATTTTGATAAATAGGATCAACTTGTGCAATAATAATATTACCGGTACCTTCACAAGAAAAATCGGTTGTTGCCTCTAGTTGTAAATAAATCAATTGATCGATTTCAATTGTTTTTGGAGTTTCACAAACATTAAAACCATTATCCTTTTTAATCCACAATTCATAAGTTCCTTTTGGCAAACCATTGAAATTAGGACTTGTTTGATAATTTGCACCATCTAAACTATAAGTAACTGTGTATCCTTGATTATTAGTTAAGTTTACACTTATCTTACCATCAGAATCGCCTACACAAATTATATCTTCTTTAGAAATATCATATATAATTTCCTGATCAAAACCTACAGCAATATCAGTAGTAGTTGTACAACCATTTGTGTCTTTTACTGTAATTTGATATGTCTTTTCAGTACTAACCGAAAATGTATCTTCAGTTTGATAATTTGCACCACCATCAATACTGTATTCATAAGGAGGAATACCTCCAGTAGCTGAAGCTTGTAAACTACCATTTAAAATTGACCCATTACAAGTTGTAATATTAAATAACTTCACTGATGAGGCTTCTAATAGTGTTGGCTCAGTAATAGTAAATCCACTAATATCAAAACAACCGTCTGAATTAGTAACTCTAAGACTGTAAGTTCCAATATCTAAATTTGAAAATTCTTGATTTTTTGCTGAAGTTGGACCTACAGTTGAAATAACACTTCCTCCTTTAGATAATTCATATGTAAAACTAGTTGCAGTATCATCAACTACTATATTTACTTTACCATTAGCACTATCCTTACATAAAGCTGCACTTGTTGTTGTTGTTACAGCTAATCCTAATACAGTTACAACTCTAATAGTTACCGTACAACCTATTCTAGTTTGTGTTACGGTGTATACACCTGATCCACTCACAGTAATCTCCTTGGTATTACCAATTACATCACCATTTGCATTAGTCCAAACATAAGTATTATAACCATCATCTCCTTCAAAAGTAAGCGTATCATTACAAATAAATAATTCACTATCAAATGAGCAAGAACTTGTATCTACAAATAAATCCATAGAACCCACACTACCTAATCCACAACCATTTATCCCATTTAAACCAGGTTGACCTGAAACATTCTGACCAGAAGTTTCTCCATCATAATATGACGTAATACTATTTTCCAATACATTGGTACAAGCATCAGAATAATCAAAACAATCATTAGAAGCTACAACTTGATAACGAATATCATGAGATGTTGAAAGAGATTCTCTTTCTACCAAAGAATCTGGAATATCAAAACGTAATTCTCTAGTTGCCGGACTAAATGTATAGGTTACTCCAGTCGGAAGTTCAATAGAACTTTCATCTAAAGTAACATTTATTGGAAGTGTATTTAATATATATGTATTTTGTGCATTATCTGTGCCTATGTTTTGAAAGTTTATATTATACCAAACTGTGGTACCTAGTGGTACTGGAGACTGATGTGTAATTACATTACCTGAAGTATCTTCAACACTGGTAAGTACCTGTAAATTAGGTTCGATAATGTTTATTGCGAAAGTATTTAAAAATGTATAAATCCAGTCACCTCCAGAAGTATTTGTAACTCTAACAGTAGCACCTGTTTCACCGTTACCTATTAAACCATTACCAGAATTCAAATCTGTTAGATCAAGTAGTTTTTGATCCCACCCTAGAGTGTTGGTACTATTTAAATTACGATCTGTTACTTGAACTCCATCTTTTGTAATTTTACTATTAAAAAAGTTATTTACATTATTTTCAGCATCGTATAAAGCAGTGAAGCTTGCATTTGCATCAGCTTTAAAAAGCATTTGATCACCAAACCATCCAAGGTCACCTTCAAGTGCTGCAACACCTACTCTACCTTCAACTGGTCCAGATGGTGGTGTTACAAATCCAGAATAATTAAAATCTACGCTTTCATATGGAGCATCTCTAACTGCAGAAAAACCGTCAAAAGTTGAAATATATTTACGAGATTCTGTTGCATCTTCAAAAACAATAACCAATGACCAACCTGCAGAATTACCTCTTGCCTCTGAAGCATTAACATTAGCAACAAAATAATCTCCGTTAGGATTTGTATTTGTAGTTACAATACTTGTAACATCTTTATAATAAATTAAATCAAGTGTTGCATCCGCAGTTATATCAATATATGCACCTCCTGGTATTTTAAATTTAATTTGATCAGGTGATGGCGTCGAAGGAGTAGAAATAGATCCCCAATATAATCCGGCATATACTACTCTATTACAAGTGTTTGTTGTAAAATTTGCACTACTCGAGCTAAAAGTAACAGGATCTCCATCAATATCAACAAAAACCATGTCAATATAGTTATTTTGTG
>JAUWLK010000257.1 GCA_030613745.1 Flavobacteriaceae bacterium
ACTATACTGGTAAAGTTAAATTGGTTGATACAGCAGGTCGTATTGATAAATTCAAATCAAAATACGCAAAATTCAAAAAATAATTTTTTTTAAAAATTTCATAAAAACCTCGAATTTATATTTCGAGGTTTTTTTATGACATTACTTTATTCACAAAGAGAAAACATCATACTTAAATATTTAATTACATGTTCTCTCCTATTAATTATCTCATTTTCAAGCTATAGTCAAGTAAAATCTAACTCAAAAACTTCTGTTGGAATTCAAACAGGTTATAATCGAGGTTTTGGTATTATTGGTAATTATACAATTCATCATATTGCCGAAGGATTACCTGAAAATATCCGTTTTGGTATTGGTTATAATCGATTAAATCCAGGAAACGCTGCAGATGCCCGAAGAATTTTCATTAACAATGCCACTAATGGTGTACCTGAAAAGAAAGGAAAATCTTTTGATTTTAGAATTGATTATATGATGCCATACAAATTATTTAATCTAAAAGATTCATACTTGGTTTTCGGGCCAAGGTATTCAAGTTTTACAGCAAATTTCAATTATATTGGTGGTAATGAAAATTTTGATGTTACCTCAAAACAATGGGGAATTGGTTTAGGAGCTGAAAGCTATTTTAAAATGAATTCTCGTTTAGATATAGTTTTTGCTACCGGACTTGATTATTTTTTCAACAGTACTTTAAAAGGGTATGACACATCATATACTCCGAATGATGACAATATAAATCCGTGAAATGATAATCAAAATGATAACGTTCCTTTTAAATTTAAAGATACAAATGACGCAATAAAACAACCTAAATTAATGCCAAGAATTATGGTTGGCGTTGCATATCATCTATAGATTATTTATACAAACCATCTTAATACTAGCTTTAAAAGGGTATTATTTAAATCAAACAATAATTCCCTATCATGGTAAATGGGTATTTTTATCATTGAAATCAAGTATTTTTAGACTATTTACTTGTTAAATACTATATTAATATATAACTTTGGTGAGTAATGCTATTCTCTATTTGATTGGCATTATGATTTATCCCCTCAAAATAATTCCCCTATAAAAACGTTAGAATATAGTTGGTTTCTTTTATTTATCAATTACTAACTAAATAAACTATTTTAAAATCTATTAAAAATGGTGAATTACGAGGTTAAAATTAGAAATGAGTTTTTTATATCAGCATTATTTGTTGAAAACATGATTACATCATATTTATCAGAAAAATTATATGTAAATGATATTATAAACTCTAAAGTATTTGGAGATAATGAAAATGCATTAAATTTTAGTCAAAAGATTGATTTTCTTATAGATTCAGATGAATTTTCAATAATTGACAATAGTAAACTATCTGTTTATCGCGAAATTTATAATGAACTTTTACTAAATAAAAACACATTTACTTTTGAAGAATGTTTGACATCTACTGATAACAATGATGATTTTTTATTAATTCTTTATCCACAAAGTGAATTTTTACCTAGAGAAGAAAAACTAACAAATGCATGTTATCAATTAATTGGTGAAGTTTCTCAATTAGTTTCTGATTTTACTAATAAACCAGAAATAAAATTACACAATAAAAATAATTTTTTACGTGTAAAAAATTATCTAAATATTAATAATTTTAATTTAAGTAAAATAGCATTTTTATTTACATTCCTATTTCTTAAATAAGAATATCTGCTAAATTTATATATTTAAAAGACCGACATAATCGGTCTTTTTTTATTTTATATTGCTATAAAAAATATAACCTAAATTATGATGAAAATATATCGTAAAGCAATAATGGCAGTAATTATTAATGACGTAAATAAAATTTTAATTGGTTACTCGCCAAGAGATAAGAGCTTTAAATTTCCTCAGGGTGGATTAAAAGAAAATGAGGCCTCTTTGACAGGATTAAAAAGAGAATTATTTGAAGAATTAAACTATGAATTATATCACAATTATATTATAGAAATTTATAAGGAAAAAGTTCGATATCTTTTCCCTCCAAATGTTCATAAGCTTTACAAAGGTCAAGAATTAATTATAGTGAAAATTTCTCATAATCCAGAAGCTACTATTATTCCTCAAGATGATGAATTTGATAAAATGTATTGGATTAACACAACTGAGCTAAAAAATTATAATACTGAATACAGAGCTAAAGCTTATCAACGAGCTTTAGAAATATGCAAACTACTTTAAATTATATCTCAATTATATCTCAATTATATCAAATTCTTGGTCTAATGGTTGTAAAGCGTCAAATAGAATTGGTATTAACTCTTTACCATTGCTTAAATAAAACTTAGAAAAATTAGCATAACGTTCTTGTAAACTATTTTTAGGAAATATTTCATTTTGTATTAATGTAATACGATTTACTATTTCTTTTAGTTTTCTTTTTTGAGCTATTAATAAACGTTTTTCCAATTTATCAATACCGTTTAATTGTTTTTTTTCTTGGGCTTTTACAGCGCCTAAAAACGACCTATCCGTGCAATTTGATAATTCTTCTAAATCAGAAAACATTTTCTTTAATAAAAATCTTTGGTTTGAAAAATCAATTTCAATATCAGAAAGATCTTTAACTTTTTTATTTACTAGAGAGTTTTGTTTTAAAAATATATCTTCAGCAGATATATTTAGTTTATTCATTTTATCTATTTGCTTTTTTGTAACCAGCAAAGCTGAATTTCGTAACAACAATATTGGAAAAGGTATTTCAATTTTTCCAAAATAATTTTTTAACTCCAACCAATAAGCCAACTCTCCTCCTCCTCCAATATAACATAAGTTTGGTAAAATAACTTCCTGATATAAAGGTCGCATCAAAACATTTGGACTAAATTTTTCGGGATAATTTTCAACTTCTTGTAATATTTCATCTGGAGTAAAAGATAAATTAGAATTATTAATTTTATACATATCATCTTCAAAAATTATACGTTCTCTTATATTTTTATCTAAATAAAATAAATTAACCTCTCTTGGATTTACCTGAACTTTATAATTTTTACTTAATTGTTCATTTGTTTTGGTCACCTCATTAAAACAAGTCTGATTACTTAGCTCATCTTTTACAAAAGGAGCAAATTGTTTTTTTAATTCTATTTTATCAGCATCTAAAATTATCAAACCATACGCACTAAATAATTCATTTGCTAAATAACGTGTTGCATCAGTTAAATTATCATGTTCTATATATGAATTTTGAAATAGTCTTTTAATTTCAATTGCATTTTTATTATTACCTAGTTGCTTTGAAAAATTATCAAAAACCTGATCTAATCCTTGAGTTGGTAATCTCCCAACAGCTCCACTAGTTTCTTTTTTCCACTTAATTTTATTCTCATCAAAATTAAAAAATTGGATTTCTTCAAAATCATGATCTTCAGTTGCCATCCAGTAAATGGGAACAAAATTATATTTAGGAAATTCTTTTTTTAGAAGTTTAGTTAAGTTTATGGTAGAAATTATTTTGTACAAAAAATATAATGGTCCGGTAAACAAATTCAATTGATGCCCTGTAGTAATCGTAAAAGTGTTTTCATTCAACAACGATTGAATGTTTTGTTTTGTTTTAACTGAAGTATTTAGGTTTAAATACTGATTTTTAAGTTCCTTTACTAAAATATTTCTCGTATCCATTCTAAATGACAATTGCTTTATGTCAATTTGCTTTTGGAATCCTTCAATATCTGGATACTGATTAT
>JAUWLK010000201.1 GCA_030613745.1 Flavobacteriaceae bacterium
ATACACTCTTTGAACATCATTGTGCATTGCTTTCAAAGTTCGTTTCCCTGTGCTTTTACCAAAGCCTCTATAATCAATCATAATTACATCCCAACCATGGTATGTAAAATCAACAGCAAATTTTCCCCAGCCTTTGATGCTTTTAGTATTTCCTTTTAAATAAAAAACAACACCTTTTGGATTCTTTGTTTTAAAATGTAATCCGTTTATACTTACTCCTTTTTCTATTTCAATATAGTATTCTTCAACAACTTGATTTTCGTATTGAAATTGAAAATCTTTTGGCAGTTTTTCAGGTTGAAAAATAAATCTTTCTTGAAAAAAATAAACAAATAATAAAACAAGAGCAATTACTCCTAATGTGACTAGTAAAATAGTTATGATGTTGATTTGCATGGAGTAAAATTTCTCTAAGCTAATTATATTTTTTTAATTAGTTAAAATTGATATGCTATTTGTCTTAATTGCTTATTTAGAATTAATACAAATCACGATATAACACCTTTAATTTCAGTATAAAGCGATTAAAAAAAATTTAAAATTTCGTATTTTTATCCTCAATTAAATTTAAAATAGATTATGAAAAAACTCCTTATAATTTTAAGCGTAATAGCTTTAAGTATTTCTTGTGCAGATAACACTAAGAAAGAGAATAAAACCGAAGTTAATAATATTGAAGTAACGGAGAAAGTTACCGAAAAACCAGTTTTAGCTTTAGCTGATTTTGATGACGTTGCAGCAAAATGGATAAATAAAGAGGTTCAAATAAATGGTATCGTTGATCATGTTTGCAAACATGGAGGAAAAAAATTATTATTAGTAAATGATAAAGGTGATGTACATGTTGAAAGTGAAACTCGTTTTGATGATGCATTAATTGGAGATGAAATTACTTTAACTGGTGTAGTAAAAGAGTTTAAAGTAGATGAAGCTTATTGTTTACAAAAAGAAGAAGATCATTTACAAAATCACAAGGAAGGTACAGATAGTGATGAGGTTTATGCCCAAAAAATGAAACAAATAAAGGTTTATAGAGATTCTATGAAAGTTGCAGGAGTAGATCATTTATCGTTCTATTCTTTAGATTATATTTCTCATCAGATAATTGAATAATTAAAATTAAGTCTTTCCCTTTTTCTTCCCTATGGGAAGATGTCAATAGGACAGATGTGATTTAGTATGAGCTTATGAAAACACTTCGCAAGTGGAGTAGAAATCTACATAGAGATATTGGTTACTTTTTTATTGGTACGACTATTATATACGGTTTGTCAGGAATTGCTTTAAACCATATGAACGACTGGAATCCCAATTATAAAGTTGAAATTGACCAATTTCAAACAAAAATTCCATTAACCAAAAATGCTAATATTAAAGAAAATGTTTTAAAATTATTAGCAGAGATTGCTCCTAAAGAGACTTATAAAAAGCATTATTATCCACAAGAAAATAGGATTAAAATATTTTTAAAAGGAGGCTCATCTATTGTTGTTAACACTTCTACAGGAAGAGGTAGGGCAGAATATTTAAAAAAACGAATTGCATTTTATGAAGTTAATTTTTTGCACTATAATCCAAATAAATGGTGGATGTGGTTTTCTGATATTTTTGCAGGAGCATTAATTTTATTTGCAATCACCTCTTTATTTATGGTAAAAGGTAAAAAAGGCATTACTGGTTGGGGTGGAATATATACCGCATTAGGTATAATTGTACCACTTGTGTTTTTGTTCTTTTTATTGTGGAATTAAAATTATATTTTACGGACTTTTCAATAAGTTCTCAGCTACCCATTTGGCTAAAAGCATGATGGTTTCGTAAGGATTTACTTTTACAGAAGTTGGAAATAGAGAAGCATCACACACATAAATTGAATTTGTTCCGTAAACTTTTCCATAAATATCACAAACAGCAGTTGTTTTATTATCACCCATTCTAGCTCCACCTTGAGGATGTGCACTTGACAAAGGTGTTTTGTATAAATTCAAATATTTTTCAGAAATAAATTTATCCAATTCATTTACATCATCTTTTAGTAACGGATTTTTATTACTTGCTGGTAATAAAACCTTTTCACAACCAGCGGCAAAAAATATTTTTGTAGCCTCTTTTAAGGCTTTTACAATTATATTTTTAGACTGTTTACTTAAAGTGTAATCAACTACAGTTTTTCCTTTTTTATCAATTGTTATTCTGTTATGATACTCTACTTTATCATGTGCTAAAATTAAAATAGACATCATTTTATCATAATTTTTCATCACTTCTTGATGCAATTCACCATATCCAGGATTATTTTTGGCTGTAACTCCAGGAAAATAAAAAGATGTTTCTAAGTAAAAATCATCAGTTTCCGAAAAATAATCGGTGTAAACAGTTTTAGGAAAACCTCTATAATTAGATATGGTTTTAGAGTGAATACCGTTAATATTGAATGCAGGATGTAAAGTAAGATATCTACCAATATTTTTGTTTTTCAATCTTAAAGCTGTAGAGCGCAATAAAATAGCAGGTGTGTTTAAAACACCAGCAGCTAAAATAATTTTTTTTGCATTAAATTCATAGCTGCCACTTGCCATTGCGTTTGGGAGTGTTCCTTTAGGAGCATCATTTACAATCACATGAACTTTATTTTCTTCTACAGTGATTACTTCTGTATTACAAAATAATTGTACACCATGTTTTAATATTCTTGGAATTTGGACTTCTAAAGTGCCTTGTTTTGCTCCAGTTGTACATCCTAAATTACAAAAACCTTGTTGCTGGCAGTTTTTAGTGTTTATTTTTAGTCTCTTTACAGGAATTCCGAGTTTTTTTGCTCCAGCTTGAAATAGTTGATTGTTTTGGTTATCCCAACTTTTTGGCAATTCATGTACAGAAATATCTTCCTCAATTTCATTTAATGATTTTGTAACATAATCATTGGTTAAAAAGTTTAATCCGTAATTTTCTTTCCAATTTTTCAATACACTTTTTGGTGGTCTGAATGAAACTCCAGTATACATAGCCGAACTTCCACCTAGAGTATTACCAGCTGCAATACCAAGTTGTAAATTTTTTGCTAAAACAGCGCCTCTATTGTAATAAAGTGCTGTCATATCAATTTCTCGTTGGTTAAAATGTTCTTTAGTTCTATAGGGTCCAGATTCAATCATTGCAATTTTTAAACCTGGATTTTCTCTAGTCAAATAATCGGTAAAAGTTGCTCCGCCAACACCTGATCCAACCACAATAACATCAAAGCTCAAATTTTCTTTCATGATGTTTGAGTTATAGGTCCGTCATAATTAATTGTAGCCCAAACTTCGTCTATTCCGTAATAAGAAATCAAGATCAATGAACGTAGTCCGGTTAAACCTGCTACAACTTTACCAATGGGAAATTGATAAAGTTTGTCTATAAATTTTTGTCTTTTGTTATAGCTTAATTTTTCAAAAGATTTTAGATTATAAATAAAGCTCATCGTTTCAACTAATCGGACCAATAATTTAATTTTGCTGGCAGAATCCTTTTCCAAACCTAGAAATATTACCTTAAAATTCTTAATAAATAAATATTCAAGAGATGTTTTTTGATACAAATCTGGAACAATTACTTCTGCAAATAAGATAATATTTTGTTTAAATTTTGGATCCATTATTTATCTAAAAGGTGTCTTTTAAAAGCTCTACCAATAAATCGCACTTTTTCTTTAAAACTAAATCTGGCTAAATTTACTTTTACAACGCCTTTTGTCATATAAGTTTTTTTAGAATAATCGATTTTTACATCAACAATTACAGGAATATCATTTTCAACTTCCTGAAAAGCTTTTTGCATAACTTCTTCTATTTCATTGTCATTTGCCATATGAAAATAGGCTGCACCGGTAGCATCGGCAATTCCTTTGATATTTACATTTCCAATAATAGTTGCAACTTTTCGCTTAAGCGGAATTTTTTGAAATTGTGAAATCTGACCTAGTTCACCATCATGAAAAATAAAGTAAACCACTCCCTTTTTATAAGTTGTTGCGGTTAAAGTCTCCATACCAGTCATTAAAAAACCACCATCACCTACAATACCAACAACTTTACTTTTAGGATTCATAAATTTCGCTCCAATAGCTGCTGGTACACAAAAACCCATACAATTAAAATCAGTTGGAGATACAAAATGCCTTGATCGGTTAACGGGTAATAATTCGGCAGCTAAATAAGTATGTTTACCATCGTCAACAATAAACCGAGTTTCATCATCAGTAAATTTAGTTAATGCTTCAAAAAAGAAACCAGGAGAAACTTTATCAGCTAATGGTTTTTCTTTCCATTCATTAAAATATTTTTCTTTTTCTTCTTTGATTAGTTTCGCTAAAGCGGAAGAATCTTTTGTTTTATTATTGGTAAGATTTTCTAACTCTTCTGCTAATAATTTTAAAGCTTCTGTAGCATCTGCCTGAATACTAATTTTAGAAGGATAGTTTTTATCAAAAACTTCAGAATTTATATCAATATGAATTAAGTTTTCAGGAACTGTTACTCCAAAACTTCCAGTGGCAATTTCAGAAAAACGGACACCAACTGCCAGCATAGCGTTACAATTTTTAAAAGCTTTTTGTGCTGCAGGAACCGAATTTGGTCCGAAACCAAAACCAGTATGTAATGGGTTTGATGCAGGAAAAGAAGCTTTTCCCTGTAAAGTGGTTGAAACTGGGGCACCTAATAATATTGAAATTCTTTCGGTGTATTTTGTAGCTTCAGCAGCTCCCCAACCAACATATATT
>JAUWLK010000206.1 GCA_030613745.1 Flavobacteriaceae bacterium
AAGTCTATGAAAAAATAATAACCCGTTCTTTATTTGGTAATATCAATGCAAGTAGAAATTCAGCTTAACAAATTAAAAAGGCTACCTAAAAATTTAGATAGCCTTGATAATATGTACTTTAATAGTTAAAGTACCTACCAATTCAATCGGTAACCTACTCCTACACCAATAATTAATGGATCAATGTCTACTTCAACATCTAAGACATCTTCTCCTGTATTAACCTCTACATCAGTAGATAAAAACAATTTTTTAAAGTCAACATTAATAAACCATTTTTCGTTCAGATCATAATCTGCACCAGCTTGAATTGCAAATCCAAAAGCATTATCATAATCCATACCTTCTACTAAATTACCTTCATCAATTCCATAAAAAAATGTATAATTCACACCAGCTCCAACGTAAGGTTTAAATTTACCTGCATAAAAATGATACTGTAACGATAAAGTTGGAGGTAATAACCAAACATGTCCTAAATCAGCTATATCACCTTCAGCTTCAACTTCTACATCATGCTTTGTTGTACCTAAAATTAATTCGACAGCTAAATTTTTACTAAAAAAGTAAGTAAAATCCAGCTCTGGGACAATAGCATCTGAAATATTAACTTGTGCTCCGTCAAGGTTATCACCTTCACTAGGCATAACATAAATACCTCGTGCTCTTACAATCCATTTTGTATAATCATCAGATTGCGCATAGGTTGAAGCAGTAAATAATAATAATAATAAAATTACTTTTAATAAATTTTTCATAATAATGAGTTTTAAGGTTGATACTTTAAATTTAGTGACTTATCTATTTATTTTTTATGATAAATATCAGTTTTAGGTAAAACAAAATGTAATTACCTTTTAGTTTAAAACCTCTTTGATAGTCAAGTAATATGTAATTCTCATTTCTTTTTAAACCTTTTTTAACAAAAAATGGCTTGAATTAAGTAAAGAAGAAGTTATATAAAAAAACTTAAACTATTTTAAAATAAAACCCTATATGTTAGCGTTATAGTGTAACAATAAAAATAATTGCTTTAAAAAAAAGGGGCTATGAAAAAGTTGAGTTTATTATTTGTAGGGATATTATTATCCTTATTTATTTCATCATGCACTTCTGATGATGTAAAAGAAATTTCAGGCACATTGGTGTTTAATGAAATTGGTTCACACAGTTTTAATATTAACGCTGAAAATATTGAGGCAACCATAACTATGATTGGACCTAACAATGGAGAAACAATTATTTATGAAAATGTACCTTTATTTCGAACAGTTATTTATACTGCTAAAATTGGATCCAAAAATTCTTCTTCAAAAACTGAATTCTTAAGTAATCTTGCAGTAATATATGAAGCTGAATCAGGTGTAAAAATGCAGAAAAATATAAGGAGTTTTATTGATAGTGGTTATGTAAAAATTGATTGGAAAGGATTTGACTAGAATTGCTATCACTTTTCACTACACGAACTTATTACTTTACCCTTTTATTATTTTTGTATCTTCTTCTTACTTTTTACTTTTTTTTCTCTTTGACCTTTTTACTTTTCTCTTAAATTTAGTTAGTTTTGCTTTATGCAAAAGAATATCAATATTAGAAACAAAAAAGCTCGCTACGAATATGATATTATAAGTACATATACTGCAGGAATTCAACTTACAGGTACTGAAATAAAATCTATACGAGAAAGTAAGGCTCGTATCACCGAAAGTTTTTGTGAGTTTAATGAAAAAGGTGAGCTTTTTGTAATTAATATGTTTATTGAACAATACAGCCATGGTAATTATTACAACCATAAAACCAAAAGTGAACGAAAGCTGTTACTAACAAAACAAGAATTAAAAAAATTAAGTAAAGAAGTCCAAAACGTTGGATTAACTATAATTCCTTTAAAATTATTTATTACAGATAAAGGTTGGGCAAAATTGCAAATAGCTTTATGTAAAGGGAAAAAGCTTTATGATAAACGTGAAGTTATTAAAGATCGTGATAACAAAAAGGACTTAGCCAGATTAAAGAAAAATTACTAATGACAATCAAAGACTTTCTTATATTTTTTCGATGGAAAAATTTACTGATGATTATTATAATACAGTATTTATTGAAATATCTTTTATTTCAAAAATTTGATTTAACCACTTCTTTAGATACTATACATTTTTTTATTTTAGTATTCTCAACGGTATTGATTGCTACTGCAGGTTATATTATCAATGATATAAATGATATCAAAGCTGATAAAGTAAATAAGCCTGATAAATTATTTGTAGGAAAAAAAATATCAATTAATAATTCTTATAATCTTTATTTAGCACTAAACTTTATTGGTTTACTTCTTGGATTCTACCTTTCCTATTCTATAGAGTATGTTTCATTCTTTACTGTATTTATTATTATATCATTACTTTTATATAGATACGCTATTGATCTAAAAAAGAGATTTTTAATTGGGAATTTAACAATCTCTTTTATTGTATTTTTAAGTATTCTTATTGTTGGTATTTACGACATTGTTCCTGTAACAAATGCCTATAATAACCAAACACAAATTCAAGTATTTTTACTGGTTTTTAAAATCTCCTGTTTTGCATTTTTCTTAACTTTAATAAGAGAAATCATTAAAGATTTAGAAGATATTAATGGAGACTTAAAAATAGGTGCAAAGACTCTACCAATCAAGTTGGGTCAAAACAAAACCAAAAACATATTATTTTACTTTAGCTTTATACCTTTAATTGCTATAATCTATTTTGCTTTTACAATATATAAAACCAATCTATTAGCCTCAATTTATTTACTAATTTTTGTTGTTTCTCCTCTACTCTATTTTATAACAAGAGTAAAAAAATCAAATACTAAAATTGAATACCTTAAGTTGAGTAATTTATTGAAAATAATCATGTTACTAGGTATCATAACTGTTTTATTCTTGGGTTAGATGTTAAATGAAAAATTAAAAAATAAACACCTTATTTTAGCCTCAGGTTCACCTAGAAGGCAGCACTTCCTCAAAGAATTAAACTTAGAATTTGAAATAAGACTTAAAGAAATTGACGAAAACTATCCTTCACATTTAAAAGAGGAAGAAATAACAGATTATTTAGCAATATTAAAAGCCAAGTCTTTTATTGAAGAATTAAAACAAGATGATATTTTAATTACTGCCGATACTATCGTATGGTTAGATGGTAAAGCAATTGGCAAACCAAAAAATCATGAAGAAGCTAAAAAAATGCTTGCCTCCCTTTCGGGAAAAACGCATAAAGTTATTAGCTCATTTTGCCTTACAACAGTAAACAAACAAATTGTAAAAAGTGATACTACTTTTGTGAAATTCAGCAAATTAACTGAATTTGAAATTGATTATTATATTAATAATTACCATCCATTTGACAAGGCTGGTAGTTATGGAATTCAAGAATGGATTGGATATATTGGAATAGAAAAAATTGAAGGTAGTTATTTTAATGTCATGGGCTTCCCTATTCACAAATTTTATCACGAAATACTTAATTTATAAAATGTTTACAATTCCTTCAAAGATTTTTAATGCATGGTTAATTTACTATCATTAAATTTCTATTTTTGTGCTTTCCAAATTATTAACCGTATAGTAAAATAATTAAAACATAGTTTATTCTATAATTTTAAAAATGAAAAAATACACTTTTACAGATAAAAAAGATACCCGTTCTGGTTTTGGAGCCGGATTAGCTGAACTTGGACGAACCAATAAAAATATTGTCGCACTTTGTGCTGATTTAATTGGCTCATTAAAAATGGATGAATTTATTAAAGAAAATCCTGACAGATTCTTTCAAGTAGGTATTGCCGAAGCTAATATGATGGGTATAGCTGCAGGCTTAACAATAGGTGGTAAAATTCCATTTACCGGAACATTTGCAAATTTTTCTACTGCAAGAGTTTATGATCAAGTAAGGCAATCCATTGCATATTCACATAAAAATGTAAAAATTTGTGCCTCACATGCAGGATTAACATTAGGTGAAGATGGTGCTACACACCAAACGCTAGAAGATATTGGTTTGATGAAGATGTTGCCAGGTATGGTTGTCATCAATCCATGCGATTATAACCAAACCAAGGCAGCTACTTTAGCTATAGCCGATTATGTAGGACCTGTTTACCTTCGTTTTGGTCGTCCGGCAGTACCAGTTTTTATGCCAGAAAATGAAAAATTTGAAATTGGCAAAGCTATCCAATTAACAGAAGGTACTGATGTAACAATTGTAGCCACCGGTCATTTGGTTTGGGAAGCATTACAAGCATCAGAGCAATTGGAAGCCAAGGGTATTAGCGCAGAAGTAATAAATATTCATACTATTAAACCTTTAGATAAAGAAGCTATTTTAACTTCTGTAGCTAAAACAAAATGTATTGTTACTGCTGAAGAACACAATATTTTAGGTGGTTTAGGTGAAAGTGTTGCCAGAGTTTTATCAACTAACAATCCGGTACCTCAGGAGTTTGTTGCTGTTAATGATAGTTTTGGAGAATCTGGCACACCAGCACAGTTAATGGAAAAGTACAAATTGAATGATAAAGCAATTGTTGCTGCAGTAGAAAAAGTTATAAGTAGAAAATAATGGCATAGTAATTGCTTTTTTAATGTCTTTAAACTTAAAATAATTATAATTATGAAAAAAGTAA
>JAUWLK010000168.1 GCA_030613745.1 Flavobacteriaceae bacterium
ATAAATAGTTATTTTTTCTATAAGAGCAAGACTTTCATTTTTAATTGTTAAAATATTTAGTGTTGGATTTGGAAAAACTGAAATATTATTTTGTAAAGCAACTAAATTAACTCCTAATACTGTATTGTTATTTTTAGAAATCAACTGTACTTCAGGGTCAATTTCAATGGATACAATATCAAATGGTATTGTGGTATCAAATGTTTGTCCATTTTCAGTAACTTCTAATCGTACTATTTCTGATCCTCCATTCGAACCAGTTAATTTCACAGGTAAAGGCATTTCAAAAAAAGATACAGAAGAATGTGATTGTGTTTGATCTACAGTAAACCTAACAATATTGTTAGTAGAATTTTGATGCCATGAAACTTCATATGTTGGATATCCTTCACCATAATACCAATCGTTAAAAAACTCGGTTAAATTTATACCACTTACAGTTTCAAAGTGATCTTGTAAATTCTTAGTTTTGGCGTAAGAAAAGGCGAGTTGAGGATCAGCTAAATAATTTTTTATTGCTTGAAAAAAATCAGTATCTCCAAGTTTATAGCGTAACATATGTAAAATCATAGCACCTTTTCGATAAGATAATCTTCCATCAAAAATTCTGCTTACCGTAGTAGTATCGTTTACAAATGTTGAGCCACCAACTTGAGAAGTAATGTTGTTTACTATATCTTGTCTCCAAGACTTAAATGTACTTTCTCCATCAAAATTTTCAACCACCAAACCATCTAGATAAGTAGCAAAACCTTCATTTAACCAAATATCTTCCCAAGAACCACATGTAATTTTATTACCAAACCATTGGTGTGCCAATTCATGGGCAATTAGGCTACGTCCAAAACTACCCATAAAAGTCATAGTAGTGTGCTCCATGCCTCCTCCCCAGCCAAATTGGGCATGACCGTATTTTTCATTAGCGTATGGGTAAATCTCAAATAATGAACCGAATAAATCCATAATTTGAGGTGTAATTGCAGTTCCTGCTTTTGCTGTACTTAAACTTTCAGGATATACATAATTTACAACATCAAAATCACCATTGGCTACATAATCATTATAAACAGCATAATTGGTAACAGCAATAGCAATTAAATACGCAGGAATTGGGTATTTATGTTTCCAATGAGTTATTATATTACCACCACTGGTTTTTTCAGATTGCAATAAACCATTTGATGCAGCTTTGTATTGTGAAGGATGGGTTATAAAAATATCTATAGAATCTATTTTGTCAATTAAATCTTGTTTACAAGGCCACCATCCTTTTGCTCCATAAGGTTCTGAGAGAGTCCATAAAATAGGAGTATCAGATGAGCCGTGTTTACTTATTTCAAATGATCCAAATCCAGAACTAATAGGGTTTCCACTATAAATGACAGTTAATGAGTCTAAAGTACCAGAATTTTGAGTTTGGGGTAAAGTTATGATAAGTTCTTCATTTGAGTTTTGAGTAAAAGTTAATTCAATACCTCTTTGGGTCACCTTTGAAACCGTCATATTTTCTGATAAATCAAAAGTAATACTACTTAAAGCATCATTTGCAATAAAATAAGAAGTAACATTACCATCAATAAAGGCTTTGTTAGGATCAACACTCCATTCTAAACGGTGGTATTTTAAGTCGTAATTAGCAGTGTTAGGATTTGTTTTAAAGGAAATTTTATTAGCAGCATTTTTTTGTTCAAAATGGATTATTTTTTGCAAATAATCAGTTGAAAATACCTCTTTGGTTTGGGCATAAGTAGTAAGTGAATATAAAATAATAACAATAAGGACTAATATTTTCCTCATATAAAGTAAATTTGTGTTTTTAGCAATCTTTTAAAGAAAAATCAAATATACAAATTATGTATTTAATAGAGTTTTTTAAAAAATCCAAGTCAACTTTAATATTTCTTTTCTTTTTTACTATAATTTTTTTACCAGTAATTTATTTTATGGTAACGCCTAAAAAAAAATTACCTGTTTATAACCCTGTTGATGTAAATCCGCTTTTGGTAGATGATGCGGTAAGGCATATTAGTAAAGATCATAAAATAGCTAACTTTAGTTTAACAAATCAAAATGGATTAACTATTACGCAAAATGATTTTGAAAATAAAATTTATGTTGCAGATTTTTTCTTTACTCGATGCCAAACTATTTGTCCGGTTATGACAATAAATATGGCAGAATTACAAGAGCATTATAAAAATGATGATGAAATAAAATTTTTATCACATTCTGTTACTCCTATAATGGATAGTGTCTCAGTATTAAGGGCTTATGCTGATAAAAAAGGAGTTATTGATGGAAAATGGGAAATTACAACTGGAGATAAAAAGCATATATATGAATTAGCTAGAAAATCTTATTTTGCTGTATTAGATGAAGGTGATGGAGGAAATCAAGATTTTATTCATACCGAACAATTTATATTGGTAGATAAAAAAAGACAAATTAGAGGTTTTTATGACGGAACTGATAAAAATGAAATGCAGCGTATAATTGATGATATTGAATTACTAAAAAAAGAATAATACTTCGATTTTTTTAATTTATTCCAATAAGTGACAAAAATCACCTTTTTAATTTTTATTTTATGTACTTTCGCACAGTATTTATAATCATTCTAAATAAAAATGAATACCACGATTGCAAATTTAAAGGTAGGAGAAAAGGGTGTTATTGAGGAAATATCATTAGATAAAATTCCATTAGCACTTATTGAGATGGGATGTTTGCCTGGTATTGATGTTGAATTGATACAAATAGCCCCTTTAAATGATCCATTGTATATTCGAGTTAATGGTAGTCACCTCGCCATAAGAAAAGAAACTGCACAGCAAATAAAGATTACCAAATTATAATATTTTATGGGTAAAATAAAAACCATAAAAATTGCACTGGTTGGTAATCCTAATACAGGAAAAACTTCATTGTTCAACCAGTTAACTGGTTTAAATCAAAAGGTTGGAAATTACCCGGGTATTACGGTTGAAAAAAAAACAGGTATATTAAAACTGAACAAAAATATTTCAGCTACAATAATTGACTTGCCTGGCACTTATAGTTTAAATCCAAATACTTTAGATGAAAATATTGTTTTAAATACTCTTCTTGATAACGGGCATGAAGATTACCCAGATGTAATAATTGTTGTAGCTGATGTTGAAAATATCAAACGAAACTTACTTCTCTTTTCTCAAATAAAAGATTTACAAATTCCTACTATTTTGGTGATCAATATGTCTGATCAAATGCAAAGAAAAGGAATTAGCATAGATGTTGAGACATTAAAAAAAGAATTACAATCTGAGGTGATTTTGATAAGTGCTCGTAAAAACAGAGGAATAAATTTATTAAAAGAAACAATTTTAAATTATCAAAATCTGAATACTTCACCTTTAGCGATAATAAGTAATAGAATTAGTTCTGATTTTTTTAAAAATATACAGACTTCTTTTCCAAAATATCCATTGTATAAATCATGGTTGTATATTACACAAACTGAGTATTTAGATAATTTATCCAGCGAAGAAAAAAAAACAGTTTTAAAATTCAAAAATGATAAAGAAAAACTTAAAAAATTCCAACATAAAGAAACAATATTAAGGTATAAACAAATTAATGAGATCTTAAAAAAATCATATAAAATTGATATATCAAAAAGAACAGATTTACGAAGTAAGTTAGATAAAATATTGACACATAAAATTTATGGATATGTGATTTTTGCTTTAATTTTATTTCTAATCTTTCAATCGGTTTTTGATTGGGCAACTGTACCAATGGATTTTATTGATCAAGTTTTTGCGAATTTTAGTAATTGGGCAAAAGAAGTATTACCAGGTGGTATGTTTACAAATTTGATTTCTGAAGGAATTATCCCAGGAATTGGTGGAATTGTAATTTTTATACCACAAATAGCCATTTTGTTTTTATTTGTAGCAATATTAGAAGAAACAGGTTATATGAGTCGTGTAGTTTTTTTGATGGATAAAATTATGCGAAAATACGGCATGAGTGGTAAAAGTGTAGTGCCTTTAATTTCAGGTACAGCCTGTGCTATTCCTGCAATTATGGCAGCAAGAAATATCAATGGATGGAAAGAGCGTTTAATTACTATATTGGTTACTCCATTTACAACTTGTTCTGCCCGACTACCTGTTTACACTATAATTATTGCTTTAATAATTCCGCAACAGCGAATTTTAGGTATTTTTAGTTTACAAGGCTTAACATTATTAGCTTTATATGTTTTAGGTTTTGCCTCTGCATTATCTTCAGGATATCTTTTGCATAAAGTTTTAAAAGTAAGAGGTAAAAGCTTTTTTATTATAGAAATGCCAAATTATAAAATACCTTCATTAAAAAATACTTTGTTTACAGTAGTTGAAAAAACAAAAGAATTTGTTTTTGGAGCAGGAAAAATAATATTGGCTATTTCAATTATTTTATGGTTTTTAGCATCTAATGGCCCAATTGATTTTAAAAAATCTGAAGAAACTTTTAAAAACAGAATCGAAAACACCAATATAAACTCAAATCAATTTCAGCAGCAACTCGCTGCTTATAAATTAGAAAAATCTTATATAGGCATTATGGGTAAAACCATAGAGCCTGCTATAAAACCTTTAGGTTATGATTGGAAAATTGGCATAGCTTTAATTTCATCATTTGCAGCTCGTGAGGTTTTTGTAGGTACTTTGGCAACTATTTATAGTGTTGGTAATGATGATGAAAATAATACGACTATTAAACAGCGTATGGCAGCAGAAATAAACCCTGAAACAGGTGAAAAACTTTTTAATTTCCCGGCAGGAATGTCATTATTAATTTTCTATGCTTTTGCCATGCAGTGTGTTAGCACATTGGCTATTGTTAAAAGAGAAACCAATAGCTGGAAATGGCCTTTATTGCAATTATTTGGTATGAGTGCTTTGGCTTATGTAGCTGCATTTTTAACTTATACCATTTTAGCATAAATATTATGCAGGAAATTTTAGTTTATATCGCTCTTGTATTTGCAATATTCTTTTTGGTAAAGAAATATTTCTTTACCAAAAAGAAAGGTAATAGATGTGATACTGATTGTAGTTGTTGATAAAATAAATTTACTGGGTGACTATAAATCTGCACGGAAATAGTCACCCAGTAAATATTTTAAGGTTGACCTTGCGCCAAAACGATTTTTTCTAATTGTCTGTCAATTGCTTGTTTGTATAATTCTTTTAATACTTTGTAATGATTTGAACCAATAATTGCAATATTAATTTTAGTTTGAGAAGTAACATTTATTTTATTATTTTCAATTTTGGTTTTTAGAATATAGGATCCCATATTATTTGGTAGCATTAAAGAAATATCCTCAGGTTTTGATTCTACTTTAAAACCTACTGGAATTTGAATTGAAATTTTATAATCATTTTTCCAGGCAGAACCATAATCAATTGGATATAATCGTTCTTCCAATTTAAATGGATTTTCATTTGTAGTTAAAAACAATAGTGGTGAAATGTATATTTTATCACCAATAATATCAGCTTGGTTTTCTCTTGTAAATTGAATATATTCAGTTAATGGTTTTGAAATTTTTGTTTTATTGTTGATTCTTATTTTTTCAATTTCTATACCATTATTTTGACTTTCCAATTTACTTATTAAATCATCTTCAGATAAAGAATTATTTTCGTCTCTGTAATGCAAAGCATTTAAGTTTAAATAACTAGTATTCATTAATCCGGTAACTGTTCCTTCACTATCTAGTTTTACAGAAAGTTTAGTGTTTTTAGTGTTGTATTTTTTTGGATATAAATCTATAGTAGTTGATGAGCCATCTTTTCTTACTAGACGTCCTTCCCAATTCAAAACCCTAAGTGGTAAAACATTTGGAGTACTATATTTTTCAGTAGCATCAAATAAAATCACTCCACTTACATTTTCAACCCCTGCAATTACATAGTTATAACCATCTTTTGTAGGAAATAAAGGAATGCCATGTCTTCTTGTACTAACTAAAATTGGGTTTGCTTTTAAACCGGCTTCACGAAGCATAGCAACTAAAGTTAAATTAATTTCAGCAACATTACCAACACCTTCTTTATACGCTTTTTTAATTCCTGCAATAGATACATATTTGCTATATTCTTTATTCCAT
>JAUWLK010000235.1 GCA_030613745.1 Flavobacteriaceae bacterium
GGTTTTGGAGAAAATACATTCTCTGGAAATCGTTGGGGATGGTATTCTAATTTCTGTGAACAAGAATGTGATGACGATAATAGCGATGATGATAACAACGACGATAATGACGATAACAGTGATGATGGTAATAGTGACAATGATGATGACAGTGGTAATGACGACAATAGTGACGATGATGACAATAGTGATGACAATAATAACGATGATGATAATGACAACAGTGATAATACAGGAGGAGACAATTGTTTAAATACTTTTGCTTACAATACATCAAGTACAGATAGATCTTATTGTTTTACTTATACCGATAGCGATCAAAATATAAATGCTGGTTGGTCAAATGAATTTAATTTTAATGTGCAACAAAACAACCACTATAAGCTTCCGCTTTACGCAAAAGTAGATAACTGTAATATTGACCCAACAACAGATACTAATGCCTTTGAAGTTGGCTATGTAGATATTTATTTGATTTCTGAAGGAGTTGGTGATGGTATGGTATTATTTACTACGATTAAATATGTTATAACTAATACTGCTTATGAGTTATCAGACGCTGATTTATATTTAAGTAATATGCAAAATCCTACTGATTTAGATCCTGAAAATGGTTATTACAATTACAATATTACCAGTGATTACTGGAACTCTAGCCAAAATACTTTTGAAAAATTACCTTGGCCTGGTTTCTATAATAGTTGGAATACCTATTTCATACCTAATGCTACTGTATGTAAAGTGAACTAGACTTGTTTAAAATAAATTTAAAAGAGGTTGTTAATAAACAGCCTCTTTTTTTGTTAATTATAGAATAGATTTGATATTTTTGATAAAAATTCTAAAACATGCAAAACATAACAAATCGCTTTATAAAATATATAAGTATTGATACACAGTCAGATCCTAATAACCCTGAATTTCCCAGTACTGAAAAACAATGGAATTTAGCCAAACTATTAGTTGAAGAATTAACAGAAATTGGTATGCAAGATATAAGTATTGATGAAAATGCTTATGTAATGGCAACTTTACCCAGCAATGTTGATTTTAAAGTACCTACAATAGGATTTATTGCTCATATTGATACTAGTCCTGACTATTCAGGCACCAATGTTAAAGCACAAATTCATAAAAACTATGATGGAAAAGATATCATATTAAATGCTGAAGAAAATATAGTTCTTTCGCCAGATTATTTTGAAGATTTATTAATGTACAAAGGGCAAACTATTATCACTACTGATGGCTCTACTCTACTGGGTGCAGATGACAAGGCAGGAATTGTTGAAATTATAACTGCTATGGAATATTTAATTCAGCATCCTGAAATAAAACATGGCAAAATTAGAGTTGGGTTTACTCCTGATGAAGAAGTTGGTAAAGGTGCTCATAAATTTGATGTTGATAAATTTGGTGCTGAATGGGCTTATACCATGGATGGAAGTACTGTTGGTGAGTTAGAATATGAAAATTTTAATGCTGCTGGTGCAAAAGTTACTATTAATGGTAAAATTGTACACCCTGGTTATGCAAAAGGAAAAATGATAAATTCAATGTCAATTGCAGCTGATTTTATCAATGGATTACCTAAAAATGAAACTCCTGAAACAACAGAAGGTTACGAAGGATTTTTCCATTTACATGGAATGGAAGGAGAAGTTGAAAAAACTGTTTTAGAGTATATTATTCGTGATCATGATATGGATATATTCCTAAAAAGGAAAAAACAATTTCAAGAGCTTGCTGATAAAATGAACGAAACACTAGGCGTAAATACGATACAGATTGAAATGAAAGATCAATATTTTAACATGCGTAAAAAAATTGAACCTGTTATGCATATTGTTGATATTGCTGAAGAAGCTATGAAAGAGCTAGGTATAAAACCCTTAATAAAAGCAATACGTGGTGGAACAGATGGTTCTCAATTATCTTATAAAGGACTGCCCTGCCCTAATATTTTTGCAGGTGGACATAATTTTCACGGACGTTATGAATTTGTACCAGTAGAATCTATACAAAAAGCTACAGAAGTAATCATTAAAATAGCTGAAAAAACCGCCAAGAAGTATTTATCTTAGCCAGCTTTACAGAACATTTTAAAAGTCTTGAATGTTTTTATTTAAGACTTTTTTAGTCTAAACCAAACTCAAAAATTAATATTAAAATGGATAGAGAATTATTATTATCATTAATTGAAAAATACGAAAGTCCTTTATATGTTTATGATGCCGAAAAAATTAAGTCACAATACAACCGAATGACCAAAGCTTTTTCTGGTGTTAAGCATTTGAAGATTTATTTTGCCATGAAAGCACTTTCAAATATAAGTATTTTAAGGCTTTTTAAATCTTTAAATTCAGGTTTGGATACCGTTTCTGTTCAAGAAGTGCAATTAGGTTTAAAAGCGGGATTTGATCCTCAAGATATTATTTTTACACCAAATGGTGTATCGCTTGAAGAAATTGAACAAGCCAAAGATTTAGGTGTACAAATTAATATTGATAACCTTTCTATTTTAGAGCAATTCGGACAAAAATACCCTAAAACTCCAGTTTGTATTCGTGTGAATCCGCATATTATGGCTGGAGGAAACAGTAAAATATCTGTTGGGCATATTGATTCTAAATTTGGAATCTCCATACACCAATTACCACATATACATCGTGTTGTTGAGAATACAGGCATGCTTATTAATGGAATTCACATGCACACAGGATCAGATATTTATGATGTTGATGCATTTATACGTGCTACTGAAATTTTATTCAATGCAGCTGCTACTTTTAAAGATTTAGAGTATATCGATTTTGGTAGCGGTTTTAAAGTTCCGTACAAAGAAGATGATATTCAAACTGATATTGAAGAGTTAGGATTAAAGCTATCCAAGAGATTTAATGAATTTTGTAAAGATTTTGGAAAAGACCTTACTTTAATATTTGAGCCAGGTAAATTTTTGGTAAGTGAAGCCGGTAAATTTTTGGTAAACGTAAATGTGGTCAAACAAACAACATCTACTGTATTTGCTAGTGTTGACAGCGGCTTAAATCATTTGATTAGACCCATGTTTTATGACTCATACCATCATATTGAAAATATATCAAACCCAAACGCTAAAAAGCGTTTTTACACTGTTGTAGGCTATATTTGTGAAACTGATACTTTTGGAACTAACAGGAGAATAAGCGAAATAAAAGAAGGCGATATTTTATGTTTTAATAATGCTGGAGCATATTGTTATTCTATGGCTTCAAATTATAATTCACGCTATCGTCCTGCTGAAGTATTAATTTATCAAGGCAAAGATCATTTAATTAGAGAAAGAGAAACAATTGAAGATTTATTAAATAAACAAATTGAAGTAGCTATTGATCTATAAAACCTTTTATTCAAAATATCCATTTTATTAAATAAAATTATTTTGATTTTTTTATAAAGGGTCACTTTCAAAATTTTGATTTACAATTGTTCTCACTTTATTATTTAAGTGGTTCATCGAATTGTATTTTGAATGTTCTAATGTAATTATAACTAAATCAGAATCAATATACTGCATTATAGATGTACTAAATCCATTCCATTTACCATAGTGATAAATAACTTTTTCAGAATTTTTATTATCAATTCTAAAACCATAACCATAAGGAATTTCTCTACCGTATTTTGTTTTTCCTTTAGTATACATCAGTTCTACAGAATTTTTACTAATTATTTTTCCTGAATTCAAGGCATTTATCCATTTAAAAAGATCTTCTGTGGTTGAATACACATTTTTATCACCAACAATAGCATCATTTACTGTACCTGTTATTTTTCCATGCCATCTTCTTTTGTAAAGACGATAACCAGCAAGCTGATTTTCACTTATGGGATCCTGTTCAAATCTATAAACAAAAGAATTTTTCATTTCTAATGGCTTAAAAATATTATTTTCAAGAAAATCACCATAATCCATTCCAGAAATCTTTTCAACAAGTGAAGCAAGAACAAAATATCCGGTATTAGAATAATCAAACATAGCTCCCGGTTTAAAGAATAATGGGAGATTATGAACTGACAACATTTCCATCATTTCTGAATTTAC
>JAUWLK010000333.1 GCA_030613745.1 Flavobacteriaceae bacterium
ATCAGGAGCTATTCTTTGTAAATACTCCACAATTTCCTGATGTAAAGATTCATCATTAGTAACTATACTTACAAATGAATCATTAAAAACATCTCTTAATATTGAAGAAGCTCTATTTAATTCAGAAAGTACTTTTTGAGGTGCTTGTGCATTTTTTATTTGTTTACACATACCAACCCATCGTTGTAATGAATTTTGCAAATCTCTATCTAGCTCTGCAACTTTAATATCTTTTGCTACAGTGCGCAATATTACTCCAAACCCTTTTGGTTTGATGCTTTGAGCAAGCCTTTTTAATCGTTCTTTTTCTTTGGTATTTACAATTTTTTGTGATACCGAAACACGATCTGAAAAAGGAACTAAAACCAAATACCTTCCAGCAATTGATAGCTCAGAACTTATACGAGGTCCTTTTGTAGAAATAGGTTCTTTAACAACTTGAACCAATAAATTTTGACCTGCTTTTATAGCATTGTCAATTCTTCCATTTTTATCAATATCTTTTTCAAAATGGAAATTTTTTAAAGTGAATTCTTTTTGTTTACCTGTGCTTACTTGATGAGTAAATTTTTGTAAAGATGATAATTGAGGACCTAAATCATGATAATGCAAAAATGCATCTTTTTCACTTCCAACATTTACAAATGCTGCATTTAATCCTGTTAATGTTTTTTTTACTTTAGCTAAAAATATATCTCCTACTGAGAAATTATTATCTAAAGTTTCTTTATGTAACTCAACAAGTTTTCCATCTTTTAATAAGGCAAAATCTATATCAGAGAAATTTGATCTAATTATTAATTCTGTTTTCACTCTGTTATGTTTTTTTACACCTAAATGTTATTACAAATCAACTTTTGATTTGCATTATAACTATAGATAGATTAATAAATTTTTTCACAGGTTATTATTTAAGATAATAACCAATAAAAATTTGCTTTTTTAATAACAAATTTTCTATGTCAATGAACTTACAAAATATAAAATGTAAAATAAACAGGTGAGTAACTCACCTATTTATTATTATTTCTTTTTATGTCTATTTTGTCTACTTCTTTTCTTACGCTTATGCGTAGAAATTTTACTGCGTTTTCTTTTTTTACCGCTTGGCATACTTAAAACTTAATTAATTGATTATTATTATTTAACCGGTACACTTTTTTTAACACTTTCAACAAATACTTTTGCTGGTTTAAATGCTGGGATATTATGTGCAGGTATTTTAATTGTAGTGTTTTTTGAAATATTTCTACCTGTTTTTTCAGCTCTTTTTTTAACTATAAAGCTACCAAACCCTCTTAAATAAACATTATTACCTTTATTTAATGAATCTTTAACTTCAACCATTAAATCTTCAACAACTCTTAAAACATCACCTTTTTCTATACCAGATTTTTCTGAAATGCTTGCTACTATTTCTGCTTTTGTCATTTTTATTTATTTATAAGTTATATATTCTTTATTTGAGTCGGCAAATATAACACATTTAATCAATTTCGGAAAGCTAAATGATTAAAATTTAATTAGATAAAATAATTGTAGTATTGTAAAATGGGTAAAAATTCACATTTTTCTAACATATTAACACTCTGGTATTTAAAAAATAAACGTGATTTACCTTGGCGAAAAACAAAAGAGCCTTATTTAATTTGGTTATCGGAAATCATCTTACAACAAACAAAAGTTTCTCAGGGTACTGCTTATTATTTAAAGTTTTTAGAAAAATTCCCAAACATAAAACTACTGGCAAAAGCTAATGAAGATCAAGTTTTAAAACTTTGGCAAGGTTTAGGTTATTATTCAAGAGCTAGAAATTTACATAAAACGGCAATTCATATAACAAAAAATCTACAAGGTAATTTTCCTGATAATTATAATGAATTAATAAAATTAAAAGGCATAGGTGATTATACTGCATCAGCAATTGCTTCCATATGTTTTAAT
>JAUWLK010000202.1 GCA_030613745.1 Flavobacteriaceae bacterium
CTATTCTATTTCCGGCATTTAATTTGAAGGTAATACCAGAGAATAAATCTTCACCGGCAAAAGAAACAGTTATATTATGTGCATTAAGCATTAATTAAATATTTTAAAAATTAAAAAATTATATTTGCAAAAATATCATAATAATTAAATATTCAATGATTAAAAAAGGGACAAAATTATATAGTATCTTAAATAACAAATGCCCCAAGTGTCAAGAAGGAGATTTTTTTGTAAATTCAAGTCCTTTTAAATTCAAAAACAATTTAAAAATTCATATAAACTGCTCAAATTGTAATTTAAAATATATGATAGAACCTTCATTCTTTTACGGAGCCATGTACGTGTCTTATGCCTTAACTGTAGCCATTTCAATTTTAACTTTTATTATTTGCTATTTATTAAATCTAAGTTTAATCATAAGTTTTATCTCAATAGTTTTTATGTTAGTTTTATTAACACCCTTTATTATGCGCCTATCGAGAATAATATATATCAATATGTTTATACATTACAAAAAAGAGGAAAATAGTAAAAATTAGCTTTATTAGTCAAAACGATTAATAGAAATTTCTTTATCTAATGGGATTTTATTTTCAATATTTTGGAATAATTTTTTAGCCATTAAAGGTGCAATCATTACGCCACGGGTACCTAAACCATTTAAAATTACTAGTTGCTTGTATTTTTTATGTACACCAACAAGTGGACGCCTATCAATAATTGTTGGTCTTATCCCTGCTGTATGATCAATAATTTTATATTCACAATTTATAAATGTATTTAATTTAATTATCAGCTCTTCTTTTCCTTCATTGGTTGGTGTTTTGGTTTTATCCTTCCAATTAAATGTAGCACCTACTTTATACATATCTGCACCAATTGGTAATACAAAAACTGCTGCTTTAATTAAAAAATTAGCTTTTAAGTTAGGAGCATAAATTGTCAATAGTTCTCCTTTAGCTTCTCGCATAGGCAAGTAGTTAAAAAAAGGATTCTCTTTTAAACCAAAACCTTCGCAAAAAATAATTTTTTCAGACCTTATCTTATTATAAACTATATGATCATCAAAAAATTCAATATTATTATATAAAAATTTTTTATGCTTAAAAACATTATTATTGATCAATAAGTCTCTATAATCACTTACCATTTTTTTTACATCAATTCTACCTGTATTAATTAATTTTCCAAAATTGAAAGGGGCATTAATAGATTTATTATTATTTTTAATTATTTTAGGAATCATAAAATCTTGAAGCATTGTCTTGTCACAAGCTAAAAACCAATTATTTTGTTCTTCAACAGTTTTAAAAATTCTATAAATATCTACTTTATGGCAATATGTTGAATTAAACTTTTTTTCTAATTCTTTATAAAAAGGCAGGGCAATTTCTAATTGTTCTTTTGCATTCCAAACAGAGGTAAATCGCTTTAATACTACAGGATTATACATACCTCCTGCAACTAAAGAAGAATTTTGTGAATTATCTTCAAATACAACATAAGATTTCTTTTGTTTATTTAATTCTTCGGCAAAAGCTATGCCGGCCAAACCTAAACCAACAATAATATAATCAACTCTCATAATTCAAAGGTAAATTTTATGCATAAAAAAACTCCTACTTTTCAGTAGAAGTTTTTTATTATTAACTCAAAATTTATTAGTAATTCCACATATCGAGCTCCCTATCTCGAATATCTTCTTTGAGTTTATCAGATTCTAAAACTTGAAAAAGAGAATTACCTTTAATATATTCAGCAACATCACGGTTACCATAAATATTTTCTTCTCTATATATTATCGCATTAAATCTTCTTGCGTTTAATAAATGATCATACGATAATGGATAGGCAGAATTTTTTTGGTTAAATACTTTCATATCATGAGTAGTGTATCTTGCACCAGGATACCAAACCCAAAACAACTCAATTAATTCATCTTCGCCACCTTCATTATCTATAAAATTAACATCAGGTGCAACAGGTGCAACTCCTAGCAATCTATACTTTAATTCACCTTGTCGTTTATCAAAATACCATACACCTTTTACCCTAAATCCTGAAATATCACCTGAAGTAATATCTCTTCTATCAACATATTCATCTGTAATTCCTTCACCTGCATTTAAGCGTTCAAATCCAGCATCAGAAGTATCAACTCTTGATAAACGTCCTTGAATATCTTTTAAAGTAAGTTTGTCTTCAAAGTAAGAGTCATCATAAACATCTATTATTTCACCTGTTCTAATACCTCTTAATAATGTATCGTATAATGATCTCCTGTTTGAACTAATATTACTGGTATCAACCGGGTAGTAATATGGCATATTAATTTTTTCGTTTAAATCAACATATTCCCATACCACTTTTGACCATAAAATATCTCTATCATCAATATACCCATAAGGTAGTGGTTTGTCATTATCAGCAGCTAACTGTTCTGGCGTTTTCATTCCAATTTGTTCAGGAATTTTAGCATTAAGTAAGTTAGCTTGTGCATTTACATATCCTACAGATAGTAAAGCGATAACTGCTATTATTAAACTTTTAAATTTCATAACTATTATTGTTTAATTTGTAATTTCAATATTTACAGGACTAGCATTTTTTAAATAATATCCTGAATTTCCTTGTAATTTTTGCTTAACATCAAAAACTATCACAACATCTCCTCTTCTTGCTCTTTGCAACACTCTAATTGCTGCTGCATCAAATTTCTTGCCTTTAACTTTTACAGTTGGTTGCCCAGGAACTTTAACACTAAATCCTGTTGTATTTATAGTTAAATCAAATACAAAATCTGGTAACATTGAGCTAATTGTTGCTTTTTGTAATGTGCTTTTTGGCATTTTTATCATACCATATTCTCCTCTTACTGCGGCAACCGGTGCCGGAATATCTTTAATTCTAAAAATTTGACTTGAACTAATTGGTGTTCCATCTGGTAATTTAGCATTGACCGTAATTTTCACTTCTCTACCTTTACCCGGATTCATCAAATATTTTCCAATACCTTTTACTTTTTTTAATCCAGGAGCACTTGCTTTTACAACATTATCAGCTACTCCGGGAACAGAAATAGTCATAGGATTTTGAACACCTCTATAAACAACATTCATTTTATCTGCAGAAATTACTGCTGAATTTGGTTTTGCAACAACTGCATAAGATTGTTCAATCGGAATTTCTACTGGTACCCCGTTTTCCATAAAGATAAACTTACCAGTGATCGTATTTTCACCAACATTACCCGCAGGAAAATCTAAAATCGCACCACCATCCTTAATATTGGTAATTATCTTCCCATTAACAATAACCTTTGTTGGTTTTAATGTTCCATCATATCTACCTAATACAATTTTACCTTTAAAATTACTTCCTTCTAATGTAGCAGATGTATTAGGTATCAAAATTGCGTTATAGTTTGTCATAGAAACATCACTTGTTAACTGACCTTGCAACATAGCTCCTAAAATTTCTGATTCAGAAGTTTTTATATCAGCCTGAATCTGTGTTAATTTTGTTAAAGATGCAACTAAAGGAAATCCTTTAAAATTAAAGTCTAACCAAAAACGTTTTAAACCTTCTCTATCAGTTACCTTTTCAGTTGTAAAACGATTGCCAATATCAGACCCAATATTTTTAAATTCTTTTCCTAAAATTTTAGCTGTTTCCAAGCTATAATTATTCATATTATTTAAAAACAATTGTCCTTCTTCTTTATATTTTCCGTCATCACCTTTAAAGAATTTATCATCTAAAAATTTACCACTATCCATAGTTTCATAATCCGTAGGATCATCAACTGTAGCTCTCATTTCACTTTTTAAGTTTTCGATGTAATCGTAGTAATCACTTGATAATTTTTTGATTTTATCAGCTTTTACATTTTCATCTGCATATTTTTCTTTTTGCTCAACAGCTTTTAAAGCCAAGTTATCATAAGCGCCTTTATTTCTAATTGTAGCTGCTTCATTAGATGCTGCTATTTTTTGATCCATTAATCCAAAGGCTTGTAAAACTTCTTTTGACATATTCATTGCTAACATAGCGATGAAAATTAAATACATCAAATTAATCATTTTCTGCCTTGGTGATAGTTTACCTCCTGCCATTCTTATCAGTTTTTTAGGGTTAAATAATTGATTTTGTTAAAATAGCAACTAATTAAGAATTAGTATTTGACATTGCAGATAACATTCCACCATATACTCCATTTAATGAAGATAAGTTTGCTGCTAATGATTCCATTTGTTCTTTTAATTGTTCAGCATTTGCTATAGTTTGATCATTAAGATCTGCTTGACGTTGTGCATTATCTTTTTGAATCATATACATACTATTTAATGATTCCAATTCAATTGCAGCAATTGATAATTGTTCACTATAACGAGTTGATGCAGTAATGGAATCTGTAGCAGGTGCAATATTTTCTGCAGCTCCTGCAAAATTATCAATACTAACGGCTAATCTTGACATTTTTTCAGAATCTAAATTAGCGTTTTGTAACATATCATCTAATTTTTGTGATAATAATCCTTCCGCATCCTGAGGAGACTCTCCACCTTCAATCGCCATACCACCAGACAATTCAGGATAAACTTTGGTCCAATCTAAATCATCTTCAACTGACTCAAATGCTGATAAAGCAAAAACTGCTGCTTCAACTACCATCCCAATAGTTAACATGATTGTTCCACCTGGATAGTGAGCAATTTTAAAAAGTGCTCCTAAAATTACTACTGCTGCTCC
>JAUWLK010000175.1 GCA_030613745.1 Flavobacteriaceae bacterium
TAATTTTCTAAAAAATCATTTTGTAAAAATATTTTACCTGATAGTTTGGGTTGTACATGTGTTAATGTTCTTAAAAGAGTTGATTTTCCAATTCCGTTTTTGCCCAATAAACAGACCAACTCACCTTTTTTTAGAGTTAAATTTAATCCTTCAGCAATTATTATTTTTTGCTTTTTAGATTTATAACCTATGCTAAGATTATTAGATTTTAAAATGGTATCTTTTTTATTGTTAGGCATAAATTAATACATTTATAAATTGATTTTCTTTTTTCTAATCAATAACCAAATTACTACCGGAGCACCAAAAAGTGTAGTTATAGCATTAATAGGCAAAGTGTATTCACTATTTGGTAGTTGAGCTATAGTATCACTAACCAGCATAATTATTGCACCAAACAATGCTACGGCTGGGATTAATACTTTGTGATTAGATGTGTTAAAAACTAATTTTGTAATATGAGGTGTTGCTAATCCAACAAAAGCTATTGGTCCTGAAAAAGCTGTAATAACACCTGTAAGCAGGCTTGTTGCTACTAAAATGAGATTCCGAGTTTTATAAAAGTTAATTCCTAAACTTTTTGCATAATTTTCACCTAATAACAAAGTGTTTAATGGTTTGATTGTTGGTATAACTAAAATTATTCCTATTAAATAAATAATAACAAAAATTAATATTTCTTCCCAGGTCAGGTTTCCTAAGCTTCCAAAACTCCAAAAAAGGTATTGTTGTAAATATTCAGCAGAACTAAAATAGGCTAAAACACTAATTGTTGATGCGGTAATACTTCCAAACATCAGACCGATTATTAAAATTGTCATTGTATTTTTTACTCTTTTTGCAACTAAAATAACTGCAAAAAGCACTAAGAATGATCCTAAACTTGCTGCAACACTTAACAATATATTTGAGCTTGAAAATATTAAAAAACTGCCACCTAATATTGAGCTGCCAAGTATTAAAATAGCAACGCCTAAACTGGCACCAGAACTTATTCCTAAAACATAAGGACCAGCAAGCGGATTTCTAAATAAAGTTTGCATTAATAAACCGCTAATTGCCAAGCCAGAGCCTACCAAAACAGCTGTAATTGCTTTAGGAATTCGGTAATTTATAATAATATAGTTCCAGGTTTCTTTAGTAGATTGATTGTTAAAAATACTGTAAAAAATATCTTTTAAAGGTATATCAACTGAACCAAGGCTAATATTAGCAATAATAAAGAATAGCAATGCTAATACTAATGCAATAAAAGAATATTTGTATGTTATTGTCTGTTTGATTGTATCTAGTATTTTTGTATATGGTTTTGATATTTCAATGCGAATTTAAAATTTAATTTTTAAATTATCTAATTGTCTAATCTCCAAATCATCTAAATTTATTCTAATTTTTCTATAAAGTAAGGTTGATAACCTGGTAATAATTCAGGGTGTAATATTTTTATTAAATCTTGTAAAACTATATGTGGTTGCACAGGAGCTAATTCAAAATAAATAACACCACCATTTTCACCTGTTTTTTTTGAGAAAGTATAAATTTTGTTTTTTGTAAATGCATCAAATTCAGTATAATGAATGTTAGCATTGGATAAATCTTGTAAAGAAGTGTAATAACCTGAACCAATCCAAAAATCTGCTGTTTTAGCTTTTGCAAAAATTGATTCAAAACTCAAAATCAAACTGCCTTGACCTTTAGTTTCTTTCCATAAATAATTGGAGTTTGCATCTTTAAAAAGCTGTGCTGTAAAACTTTCTCCTGCAGGTAAATTCCATTTATCTTTAAATAAAATACCTGTTAAAATACTGGGTTTAAATTTGGCATTTTTGGCAATTTGTTTGGCGGTATTGTATTTATTTTCAATTTCTTGAAAAATGCTGTCTGCAATTTTATCTTTATCAAATAAGGCTCCAAAAAACTTAATCCATTCAGCTCTTCCAAGAGGTGTTTCTTCTAACCAATCTCCATTAAAAATAACAGGAATTCCATTTTTTTCAATGATTTTATACATTTTAGTAGTATTTCCAACGGTAAAACCTATTAAAGCATCTGGTTGTAAACTAATTAATACTTCAGTATTAAAATCTTGTTCATTTCCTATATCTTTAATTTTACCATTTTTGATAAGTTTATTGGTTTTAACAGATGTAATATAATCGGTATGAGGAAAACCAATTAGGCTATTTTCTTCATCAATTAATTCTAACATAGGAATGTGAGTGGTGGAAGTTGTAACAATTTTTTCTAATGGAATTGTTATTGTATTTTGATTTTTCAGTTGGTTTTTTAATGTATTATTTTTTGAAATCAAGATAAATTCTTGTTGCTTTTCTGCATCTGGATATGGTGATTTTATAATAAGTTTTTTATAATTTTCAAATATCTGTATATCAAATCCTTTAGCATATTTTATTGAAGTTTTTAAAGGAGATTGTTTAGAGATGTTTTTTTCTTCAATTTTTGATTTATTACACGACAAAACTAAAAGGAATATTCCTAAAAAAATACTTAAAAAAAAAGATGTATTTAAATAATTATTTGAACCTGGTAATTTCATTTTAACATTTTAAAATTTTTAGCAAGTTTACAATTTTTTAAAATAATTTACTTCATAATATTTTTTTCATTCAATAATTCAGTTAATTTTGTTGAAGAATTTGGTCATGTCTTTGATGTGATAAAATAAAAGGGAATCTCGTTAAATTCTAATTAAAAATAGAATACAAATCGAGAGCTGTCTCCGCAACTGTAAGCTAAGCTGTTTTAAACAGCGCTTGTTGTTAATCTTTGAGTCACTTTCCGCTATAAGCGGATGGGAAGACAGATAACAAGACGCAAGCCAGGAAACCTGCCAAATAATATTAATTTACAAAGTTTTCGGATGAAAAGCTGTTGTTATATGAAAACTATAATTACATTCTTAACTTTATTGACTTTTTCGTTTTCGTTTTCGCAAAACGATTCTATAAATAAATTGGAAGAAATTGTTTTGAAAGGTAATTTTTCTCCAAGTTTAAATAGTGGTTATTCTATAGCAATAATTTCAGATTCTATTTTAAATAGTGAATACCAAAGTTTAGGTTCTTTACTGCAAAATCAAGTAAACTTATATTTTAAACAAAATGGGAATGGTATGGTTTCCTCTATTTCTTTAAGAGGAACAAGTGCTTCACAAACAGGAGTATATTGGAATGGAATTGCTGTTAATTCTTCTTTAAATGGTCAAACCGATTTTAATACATTAACAGCAAATAGTTTTGATGAGGTAGAAATTAGAAAGGGTGGAGGAAGTGTTTTATTAGGAAGTGGAGCAATAGGTGGAGCTATAAATTTAAGGGATAAAATTATATTTCAAAACAAAAAAGAGGGAAATATTCAAATAGGGTATGGAAGTTATCAATCTATTTCAGCACAGTTAAAAGGTTTATATAGTTCAAACAAATTATTAGCCAAAATTTCATTTGGAGCCTCTAGATCTGATAATGATTATCCTTATTTGAATACCGATTTAATTAATGAAAATGGAGAATATAAAAATTACAATATTAGCGGAGTATTGGCTTATAAAATCAATAATAAAAATCAAATCAATCTTTATACTTCTGTAATTGATAATGATAGAAATATTTCAAATACGCTTACAGCAGAAAGTAATTCAAAGCTTTTAAATTTTAATAGTCGTTTTTTATTGGATTGGAAAAATTTGGGAGACAGATATAATTCTTCTTTAAAATTAGCATATTTATATGAAAAATTTACATATTTTTTTGATAAAGACTTACCAAATAATTCTAAGGGGAAAAGTGAAAATCTAATTGCAAAATATGATTTTACTTATTTTTTAAATAATAATATATTTTTTAATTCAGGAATAGAATATAAGAATTCTAAGGGTAATGGCTCTAGTATTCCTAGTGTTGATCAAAATGATTTTACGTCATATTTTTTGTTTCACCATCAACCAATATCAAAATTGAATTATAATTTAAGTTTTAGAAAAGGAATCTCGACTGATTATAGTATTCCCTTCATATATGCTATTGATGGCAAATATAATTTATCAAATAAATTTGTAATTAGAGCAAATTATGCTACCAATTACCGTTTACCAACATTTAATGATCTGTATTGGCAACCTGGAGGTAACTCTGATTTGAAATCAGAAAAAAGTAATTCAACTGAAATTGGTTTTGAATACACTCATCAGTTGCTAAGATTTAACATCACAACATTTTATATAAAAAGTAAAGATTTAATTCAATGGCAGCCAGTAACTAATACTTTATGGCAACCAAAAAATATTCAAGAAGTTACTAATTATGGTATTGAATTATCTGCTTATGCACAAAAAAAAATTAAAAATCATTTGTTGGGATTTAAAATACAATATGACTATACAATTTCTCAAGATGAAGAATTGTACAAACAACTAATTTATGTGCCTTACCATAAGGCTAATAGTATTTTAAATTACCAATATAATAAATGGAATTTTACATATAATTTGCAATACACAGGAGAGGTTTTTATTACAACTTCAAATACACAAACTTTAAATGCATATTGGTTATCTAATATTACTTTTAATAGAAGTGTACTTAAAAATAAATTAAAATTATCATTAATAATTAATAACCTGTTTGATGAAAATTATCAATCAGTTGCTTTTAGACCAATGCCTAATAGAAATTTTATACTTAATATCAACCTAAAAATTTAATCTTAAAATGAAAACTTTAAAATTAGCAGTATTATTAATAGTCTTAATATTTTTGAATTCCTGTTTAGATGATAATGATGATCCAAAATTGCCTAAAGGTGATTATGAAAATGGATATTTCATTGTTAATGAAGGTCCGTTTCAAAATGGTAGTGGAACTATTACCTTTGTAGATGATGAAGGAATTGTAAGTCAGAATATTTATAAAACTGTAAATAACGAAGACATAGGAAATGTTGTACAATCAATGACAATTGTTGATGACAAAGCATATATTGTTGTAAATAATTCCCATAAAATTATTGTTGTCAATAGATATACCATGGAGAAAATAGCAATAATTGAAGGAGATAATATTAATAATCCAAGATACTTTGTTGCATATGGAGATACTGGTTATGTAAGTAATTGGGGAGATCCTTTTGATCCTTTAGATGATTTTATAGCATTAATTGATTTAAATCTTAATGATGTGAAAAATATTATACCTGTTGGAGAAGGACCAGAAGAAATGTTGGTTGAAAATTCAAAAGTTTTTGTGAATTTACAAGGAGGTTTTGGTCAAAATAACCAAATTATTGTTATTGATACTAGTAGTAATTCGATTGATAAATCAATAACAGTTGGAGATGTTCCAAATTCTTTAATTGCTGATAACTCAGGAAATATATGGGTTTTATGTGGAGGAAAACCTAGCTGGACAGGTAATGAATCTATAGGAGGTTTATATAAAATTAATACAAGCAATTTTGATGTTTCATCTTTTGAATTTGGAGCTTCAGAACATCCTGAACATTTAACTGGTGAAACTGGTAGTTTGTTTTATAATTTAAATGGTAAAATATATATAATGGATTTTAAATCATCTGAACTACCAAATGAAAGCCTACATGGTTTTGATGGATTTTATTACGCTATGAAAGCTAATAATGGTGAGTTATTTGTAACTGATGCAGGTAATTTTTCAAGTGAAGGAACTCTAAAAGTTTTCAATATCAATTCGGGAGCGTTGATTGAAACAATAATTACAGGAATCATACCGGGAAGTATAGTTTTTTAAGAATGATGACATCTATATTTAAATTCATCATAATATTAATTTATATAGGGATGAGTTTAAATCTTTTACCCTTTGCCATTACAATATAATAGGTTATCCAATAAACCCTATTTTTTTTAACTTTTTT
>JAUWLK010000030.1 GCA_030613745.1 Flavobacteriaceae bacterium
ATTAAGCCATAAAAAGTCTAAACTGTATCAGATTAATAAGAGGATTATGAAATTCAAAATAATTAAAATACATGTGTAAAAATTAATATTGAAAAATGAAAAAAAACAAATTACTTTTAGTTATTGGACAGTTTTCTTTTGTGGTTGGATTTTTAGGCTCAATTATTAATTATTTCTATTTTAAAAACAATCCAATTATTGCATTTATTTCAGGTTTATTAATTGGTTTATCTTTATTTTTGAACTTAATATATTTGAAAAATCGTAATAAAACAAAAAATAAATGAGACCTTATATTTTAGCAGAAACAAATTGGAAAGCACTTAAAAATTCCAAATTTGAATTGGCTGTTCTTCCTTGGGGAGCAACAGAAGCCCATAATTACCATTTACCTTATGCAACCGATAATTATGAAGCAGATTTTATTGCTGCTGATTCTGCAAAAATAGCGTGGAGTAAAGGAGCCAAGGTAATTGTTTTACCAACTATTCCATTTGGTGTAAATACAGGGCAAACAGATATTTTATTGGATATAAACCTTAACCCAAGTACTCAATTTGCTATTTTATCGGATATTATTGAAGTTTTAAACAGACAAGGAATATATAAGTTATTGATCTTCAACAGTCACGGTGGTAATGATTTTAAAGCAATGTTAAGAGAATTAGGCGTAAAATATCCAAAAATGTTTCTTGCAACTACCAATTGGTTCCAGTCAATGGATAGAAAAAAATATTTTGATGATCCTGGTGATCATGCAGATGAAATGGAAACAAGTTTAATGCTTTATCTCAAACCTGACTTAGTCTTACCAAAAGAAAAATGGGGAAAAGGAAAAGAGAAAAAACATAAAATCAAAGCTTTTTCAGAAGGTTGGGTTTGGGCTGAACGAAAATGGTCGCAAATAAGTGAAGATACAGGTATAGGAAACCCTACATTGGCGACAAAAGAAAAAGGCGAAAGATTCTTTAAAGCGCTTAGCGAGAAAATGGCTAGTTTGTATATAGAAATATGTAACGCTGATATTGAAAATTTATACAAATAACTTTAACGAAAATTAATAAATGATTTTAATTGACAAACCTTATGTTTCTGATTTTTTAATCAAAACCATAAAGGAAAACAAATTTCAAATTGTATCTACACCTGAAGCAAAAAGTCTAATTTCTGATAAATCTTTAAATTGGATATCCCCAAAAGAAGCAAAAACTATATTTGCAAAAGACCCAACTACTCCAATATATTCCAATTCCGAAAATGCAATAAATTGGGTAAATAAAAATTTTAGTGCATCTAAACTACCAACTCAGATTCAATCATTTAAAAACAAAATAAAGTTTAGAGAATTGGTAAAAGATATTTTTCCAAATTACTTTTTTAAAGGAATTGAATATAAAGAATTAGAAAACATTTCTCTTGAAAATTTAGAATTTCCTTTTATAATCAAACCTGCGATAGGTTTTTTTAGCGTTGGTGTTCATAAAATTGATAAGCCTGATGAATGGCCTCATGTTTTAGAAAAAATTAAACTTGAAATAGCAGATATTGAAGGATTATACCCAAATGAAGTAATCGATACAACTCATTTTATTATTGAAGAATATATTGAAGGTGAAGAATTTGCTATTGATTGCTACTTCAATAAAAAAGGAGAAGCAGTTGTACTAAATATTTTACATCATATTTTCTCATCAGGAAAAGATGTTAGTGATCGTGTTTACACCACATCAAAAGAAATTATTGAAAAACATATCTTCAAAGCTGAAGACTTTTTAAATAAAATTGGTGCTAAAACAGATTTGAAAAATTTCCCAATTCATGTAGAAGTCAGAATTGATAAAAACGGGAAAATAAATCCGATAGAAGTAAACCCGTTACGATTTGGTGGTTGGTGTACCACAGGTGATTTATCTTGGTATGCTTATGGAATCAACTCCTATGAATATTTTTTATACCAAAAGAAACCTGATTGGGAAGAAATTTTAAAAACTAAAAAAGATAAAAAATACAACATTATTGTATTGGATAATAATTCCGGATTTAAAGAAAGTGAAATAGAATATTTTGATTATGAAAAATTATTAAAAGATTTTGAAAATCCATTAATTCTAAGAAAAGTAGATTTTAATAAATACCCTGTTTTCGGATTTTTATTTACTGAGACAAGTTTTGAAAACGAGAAAGAAATAAATCAAATATTAACTTCTAATTTAAAAAAATATATTAAACTTTATTAATGAAGTTAAAAAATACTTGTTAACCTTTTATCTATCTTATCATTAATCCCTCAAACTCATAGTATAAGTTTGCCTATATAATTATAATAATTTAAATTTATCAAATAATTAAAAAATCAAACAAAATGAAAATTATTCTTAAAACATTTTTAATAGCCACAACCACAATATTTATGATTTCATGTGGATCAAAAACAGAAAGCAAAGATGAGCATTCTAAATCAGAAGAAGTAAAAAAACTCGAAGAAGTAAAAGATGATACTCATGAAAGTGAAGGAATCCTTAGTCTTAATAACGGAAGCTTATGGTCTGCTAATGTCGAAACCACAACTGGAATAAACAATATGATAAATTTGATGAGTTCATTTTCAAAAAATGAATCAATTGATGATTATGCCAAACTAAAAGACAATCTTGAAGCTGAATTTAATATGATATTAAAAGAGTGCACTATGAAAGGAGAATCACATAATCAATTACACAACTTCTTAGTACCTATGAAAGAAATGTTCGAAGGTATTGGCTCTTCTGATCTTGAAATATGTAAGACTAATTTTGATACATTAAATAAACATTTAACAGAATATACAAATTACTTTAAATAATGAGTATATTTTATTTTTTTAATTAAAACCTAAATTATTATGTTAAAAGAATTTAAAAATTTTATTTTAACCGGTAACGTAATTGATTTTGCAGTTGCAGTTATTTTAGCGGGAGCGGTTGGCCTTGTTGTAAATGGTTTCGTAAATGATATTATAATGCCAGTTGTCGGTCATTTTGCTGGCGGAGTAGATTTTGCCAATTTGAAATATATATTGTCTGCGGCAGTAGGCACAGCAGGTCAAGAAGGATTTGTTGCAGAAAATGCAATTCGTTATGGCGCATGGGTCAACACTATTATTAATTTAATAATTGTTGGTTTTGTAATGTTTATAATTGTAAAAGCTTACAATAAAACTAAAGCTCCAGTTGAAGGAGCTGCACCAGCAAAACCTACTAATGAAGAAGTATTATTAGGTGAGATTCGTGATCTTTTAAAAAAATAATACCATTTTCCAATAAAAATTACATAATGCATTGCCACTATAAATTGTAGCAATGCATTATATTTTAAGTAATAAATACTACATTTCATATTGTAATATTGCGTAAATTTGCAATGATTTATGCAAAAAAAATCTCTTCATATAAAATTTTCATTTTTGCTGCTGGCTATTATACTAGCGCCTGTTTTTATACAGTTTATCCATTCTTTTGAAAATCATACGTATCATGAAACATTTTCAGATGGTTTAGATCATATACAAAATGCAGAAAATGATTGTGCTGTTTTTCACAATAAAATCAATCATAATGTAATTGATTTAAACTTTAATTCTGAACTTAAAACCTTTCTGTTTTTTAATGATAATATTCAAATTATTATTTGTGAAACTCAACAAAACTATATTGAACTTAACTCTTCCAGAGCACCTCCAATTTCATTTGTTTAAAAATTTTTAAAAGTGTTTGGACTTATAAAAAGTACCATCATTTATTTAAATTGTTTGCTAATTATTTTTATTAGCACTTAATAATCAACAAAACAATATGAAATCAAAATGAAAAAAATATATATCATATTATTTTTTACCAGTTTTTTATTCATCGGATATACCCAAAACACGTTTTCAGGAAAAATTATTGACGAACAAGGGCAAATAATATTTGGAGCAGATATTTATTCCGAAAACCTTGAAATTGGAACAACATCAGATGAAAATGGTGATTTTATTATTAAAAATATTCCCAACGGAAAACATTTATTTATTTTTTCTTTTATGGGCTTTGAAATGAAACAAAAACACCTCACCTTTTTTAATGAAAATAAAACTGTAATCACAACACTTCATGAAACAGTTTTTCATATAGATGAAGTAATTGTTTCAACACCTTTTAACAAACTCCAAAGTCAAAACGTGATGAAAGTTGAACATAAAAGTGTGAAATCTCTTGAAAAAAAAGGAGGAACAACCTTGGTTGAAAGTATTAGCTCTATTGCTGGAGTGTCAAATATGTCAACAGGAACTGGAATAGGTAAACCGGTAATTAGGGGATTAAGTGGTAACCGTGTTTTGACTTATACACAAGGAGTAAAACTGGAAAACTATCAAAATGGTGAAAAACACGGATTGGGAGTAAATGAATCAGGTATTGAAAGTATTGAAGTTATCAAAGGTCCTGCATCACTTCTATATGGTTCTGATGCATTAGGTGGTGTACTTTACCTTATTCCTGAAAAATATGCCATTAAAAATTCAACTCATGGAGACATCAGTAGTAAATATTTCTCTAATACATTAGGAATTAACACTAGTGTAGGAATAAAAACATCAGGGGAAAATTGGAGATTCTTAGTAAGAGGAGCTTATGATACGCATTCCGATTATAAAACCGGAAATAATAAAAGAGTCACAAATTCACGTTATCATGAAACCGATTTTAAATCTGGTATAGCTTACGTTAATAATTCTTTTAAATCAGATTTTAGATATAATTATAACCAATCAAGCATAGGAATTCCTAAAAAAATTGGTAAGCAAGAAACTACAAAAGAAATGATGGGATTGTATCAAGATCTTAATTACCACATTGTTAGTTTGAAAAATGATTTTACTCTAAATTCTTCCTCAATAAAAACCAATTTAGGATATACACATAACAGTCGAAATTTAATATTAGATGATAAAAAAACAGTTGACATGCTACTTAGCACATTTAATTATGATGTAAAATGGTATTTACCTCTGTTCGGAAAAATTGAAACCGTAGTTGGTGCTCAAGGAATGGTTCAATCAAATACAAACTATGGGTCAGAAGTTTTTTTACCTGATGCACATATCAATGACTTGGGCATATTTGGAAATTTAAATTACGAATGGAATTCAAGTGTGCTTCAAGCAGGAATTCGTTTTGACACAAGAAAAATTGATACTGAAGAACATGGTATTTTTGGGAATGATCATTATATAGAAGCAATTGATAAATCACTAAATAGCTTTTCTGGGTCTTTGGGTTATAAGACAAATATCACACATGGTTTAATTGCTCGTTTAAATTTAGCCTCTGGTTATAGAGCTCCAAATCTGGCTGAATTATCTTCTAATGGTATCCATGAAGGAAGGTGGGAAATAGGAAATTCAAATCTTGAAAATGAACAAAATCTACAATTGGATTTATCTCTTGAATTTAAAAGTAAACACTTTGAATTTTTTATCAATTCATTTTATAACAATATTTACCATTATATTTATATAGCCCCAACAGGTGAAGAATTTAATGATTTTGATGTTTATACCTACATTCAAAACAATGCTTATTTATATGGTGGTGAGATGGGATTACATTTGCATCCACATCCTTTAGATTGGTTGCATTTTGAAAGTACTTATGAAATGGTAATAGGTAAACAAAAAGAAGATGGTTATCTTCCTAGAATTCCAGCAAATAAATTTGACAATACTTTTCGAGCTGAATTCGATATCAATAATTGGTTAGATTTTGGTTACTTTTTTGTGAATTTAGAGAGTACCTTTAAACAAAATAAAGTAAGTGATTTTGAAGACACTTCCAATAATTATAATTTATTAAATCTTGGATTGGGAGGAAATCTAACATATAAAAAGTTTAAAACAAATATCAACTTTACAATTAAAAATATTTTAAACAAAGAATACATTTCACATTTATCTGTCCTTAATGAAGAAGGAATCCCAAACCCGGGAATCAATTTTGTTTTTGGAATAAAATTTAATTATTAAAACTATGGGTAAAAAAGTACTAATACTTGGAGGCGGTTTTGCTGGTGTTGAAGCAGCAATTTATTTAAGAAGAGAAAAATTTGATGTTACTTTGATCAGTAACCGAGATTATTTATATGTTTATCCAACCTCTATTTGGATACCTGTAAAAAAAATCAAGTTTGATGATGTTTGTATCCCTATGAATTCCCTAGCAAAAGCACACAAATTCATTTGGATAAAAGATGAAATTATTGAAATAAAAGCAAAGGAAGGTAAGGTAATTTGTAAAAATGAAGAATTCTCAGGTTATGATCACATCATCATTGCTCTGGGAGCTGGAAAACGTAAGTACAAGGGACGAGAAAATTTCTTATCTATTTGTGGGGCACCTTCAGAAGCCATACAACTTAGAGATAAATTAGATGAACTTATTGAAAAAGGAGGAGGTACCATTGCCATGGGATTTGGAGGAAATCCACTGGATAAAAGCGCCGTAAGAGGTGGACCCGCATTTGAGCTCTTGTTCAATGTAAACAATTATTTAAAAAAACACCATAAACGCAATAAATTTAAATTGGTATTCTTTTCTCCTATACAAAACCCTGGAGCTAAAATGGGTAAAAAAGCCCCTGAGTTTATGGATGCTTACTACCATCGTTTAAAAATTGATAAACATATAGGTAAACCAATCAAACAATTTGTAGCAGACGGAATTGAATTTACAGATGACACCAAGTTGCACAGCGATTATACCATGTATATTCCGGCGTTACAAGGTCATGATATTTTTTATAATGCTTCAGATCTGCCATTGACAGAGGCTGGTTTTATTAAAATAGATGATTATCAGGAAGTTCAGTTTAAAAAAGGTGAAAAAATTAGTAAAACTCATATTTATGCGGTGGGAGATTCTTCTGCCTTAGAAGGGCCCGGATGGAAAGCAAAACAAGGTCATATTGCCGAAGTAATGGCAAGAAATTTGGCTTTTAATATTGCTGAAAAAGAAAAAGGAAGTGACAAAAGAAAGGGTTACAAAGAGCATTTAAATATTCTTTGTGTAATGGATAGTGGGGATGGAGCTGCATTTATCTATCGAAATCATGATAAAGAAATAATTTTTCCTCTTCCGATTATTGGGCACTATATGAAAAAAGGCTGGGGCTGGTACTTTAAAAATTTCAAATTAAAGAAGATACCTAGAATTCCAGGCATGTAATTGTTAAAATTATAATTTAAATATAAATATTATGAAAATTTCATTCCCAACCAATGACAGAAAAACAATAGCAAAACGAACAGGAAGATGTAAAGAATTTGTTATTTATGATCTTGATGATTCAAAAATAGTAGATATTTCTTATCATAAGAACAACCACGAACACCATGATCATGGGCATGACCACGGACATGGAGATGGTCATGGTCAACATGATCATAAAAAAGGAGAAGGCGAACATTCTCATGAAGAAATGGGTGAACTATTAAAAGGTGTTGATGTGCTTGTAGTTGGAAGAGTCGGTAAGTTTATGAAAAAGGCACTTGATGGTTTTGGAATCAGATATCAGCTTACTAAAAAATTAGAGATTCAGGAAGTCGTTAATGAGTTTTTAGAAGGCATAGACTAATATTCATTATCTGTATACCGAAAAATAATGAGGAATATATTATTAAACCCGGATTAATCGGGCAAACTATATTCCTCTTTCTTTCTGAATTTGCTCATATGCTTTCTGAACTTGTCTGAATTTTTCTTCAGCACCTTTGATGTGTTCCGTACCTAAATTACGAAGTTTATCAGGGTGGTATTTTTTAACCATTTTACGGTATGCTTTTTTGACTTCAGTATTGGTAGCATTTTTATCAATTTCCAATATTTTATACGCACTATCTACTTCACTATAAAACATTGCTTTTATAGAATTAAAATCATAAGTATTGATATTTAAATACCCAGAAATAGTATAAATCTTTCTCATTTCAGCCTCAGATACACTCCCATCTGATTTAGCAACATTAAATAAAAAGTGAAGTAATTGTAACCGTGATGCATGCTTCATGTGCCTATTTATTTGCATACAAACTTGCCTAGTTGATATATTTTTATCTTTTATTATTCCTTTAAAAATTTTAAATGCTCTATTGGCTCGTTCTTTTCCATACATACCAATAAAAGTAGAACGTACAAACTCTAATTCACGTTTGTCAACTTTCCCATCAACTTTGATAACAATCGCAGCCAAAACCAATAAACTAATTTCAAAATCACCCGAACCAGTACTTGTATTTGATCTGGCTTGTTTTTGATTATCAATTATTTCGCTTTCCGAAAAACCATCAACAAAACTTCCTAAAACAAAACCTAAAATTCCACCAATTGGTCCACCAAATGTCCAACCCAGACCTGCACCTAACCATTTTGAAAAATTTGCCATAATATTGATTAAAATAAAAAAACAAATATACATTTATACAAACACTTAAATAAACCAAAAAACTTAATGTTTTGTGAATTTTTATTATACTTATTAATACCTGTTTAGATAAATAATTGTGATTTCTTTATTATAATTTCTGAATTCATTCCTTATATTTGCAATCAATTTTTAACTAAAAAATCAAAAAATATGTACCCTGAAGAATTAGTAAAACCAATGCGTCAAGAATTAACAGATGCAGGTTTTATAGAATTACAAACATCTCAAGATGTTGAAAATGCATTAAAAAAAGAAGGAACAACTTTGGTAGTAGTAAATTCTGTTTGTGGTTGTGCTGCAGGAACTGCACGCCCAGGAGTGATAGCTTCTTTACAACTAGATAAAACACCAAATAATTTAACTACAGTATTTGCAGGTGTTGATGTAGAATCTACTGCTAAAGCTAGAGAAATGATGATACCTTTTCCTCCTTCTTCACCATCTGTTGCTTTATTTAAAGATGGTCAATTAGTTCACATGTTAGAGCGTCATCATATTGAAGGAAGATCAGCTGAAATGATTGCAGCTAACTTGACAGGTGCTTACGAAGAATTCTGTTGGTGAGACTTTAATTATAAAAAGTTTTGTAAAACTTTTTATAATTATTTAGTCCGAACTAATCCCGATTTTTCATCGGGATCTAAAACTATTTCCCAAACATCTGATTGAAAGTTTTATTCAACATATAAAATATTTAATTATGAAAACAATTTTTATTTTTTTAGCTTTTTTAATGGTTGATTGTAGTAATTCTGATGATATTATAAGTCAGGAAACTGAAAAACAAACATTAGAAACTTTGAGAAAGGAAATAACAGATATGGCCGACGAATCAACTTGTTCTGAGCAATTTACTTGTGATTTTGTTGGTTTTGGAAGTAAACCTTGTGGTGGGTTTTGGGGGTATTTAGTTTATTCAAACTCAATTGATGTTACTGAATTTTTAACCAAAATAGAAACTTACAATAAATTAGAAAAAGAATACAATATCAAACATGGTATATTTTCTGATTGTATGGTCGTAACACCTCCTACTGATGTTATTTGTGAAAACGGTAAATGCAAGGCTATTTACAATTAACTTTCCTGACTTTCTTGTTTTTTTATAAAACTTTATAAATCCTCTATCTAATTAAAGAGGATTTTTTTTATTTTGCAACATGAATAAATCTGAAATAATAAACCAAACTATTCAATTTGTTAAGTCAACTCTTCAAGGCGCTGAAGGCGGACATGATTGGTTTCATATACTTCGTGTGTTTAATAATGCAAAATTGATTGCAAAAGGAGAAAGTGTAGATAATTTTATAGTTGAACTCGGTGCATTATTACATGACATTGCCGATGCTAAATTTTATAATGGAGATGAAAGTATTGGCCCAAAAAAAGCAAGAAAATTTTTAGAAGATATAGAAGTTGACGAATCAATTATTCAACATATTGAAAATATAATTTTAAATATTTCTTATAAAAATAGTTTGTCAAAAAATAATTCAAAGCAAAAATTTACTTCAAAAGAGCTAGAAGTTATTCAAGATGCTGACAGATTAGATGCCATTGGCGCCATTGGTATTGCTCGTGCTTTTAATTATGGTGGTTTTAAAAACAGAGAAATTTACAATCCTGAAATTCAACCAAATATCAATCAAAATAAAGAAACTTATAAAAAAAGTACTGCTCCCACAATCAATCATTTTTATGAAAAGCTATTGCTATTAAAAGATAAAATGAATACCAAAACCGGGTGGCGCCTCGCCACAGAGAGGCATAAATTTATGGAGCTTTATTTGAAACAGTTTTATAATGAATGGAAAGGAAATAGTTAAAAATTAGCTTTCCTTTTCTCTAAAAATGCAGTTGTGCCTTCTTCAAAATCCTCTGTTCCAAAACAATTACCAAACTGTTCTATTTCAACTTGGTAACCATCAACTCCTTCTTTAAAATTTGCATTTACTGCCGTAATAGCTGCTGCTATTGCTGTACTGGAATTATAACTAATTTTTTTAGCTAATTTTTCACACAATGGAATTAATTTATCTTGAGTAACTAGATGATTTATCAATCCACTATTTTGAGCATCTCTAGCTGATATCATCCCTGCAGTCATAATCATTTCCATCGCTTTTCCTTTTCCAACCAATTGAGGTAAACGTTGTGTACCTCCATATCCGGGAATCACTCCTAAAGACACTTCCGGTAAACCCATTTTAGCATTATCACTGGCAACTCTAAAATGACATGCCATTGCTAATTCTAAACCTCCACCAAGTGCAAAACCATTTATGGCTGCAATCACCGGAATTGATAAATTTTCAATAAAATCAAAAAGAATTTCTTGTCCTTTTTTAGATAATTCAGCACCTTGATTTACATCAAAGTCAGCAAATTCAGAAATATCAGCACCTGCAACAAAAGCTTTATCTTCACTTCCTGTTAAAATAACAACTCTAATATTTTCGTCATTTTCTACTTCCGCGAATGCGTTATGTAACTCAGTAATAGTTTCTTTGTTTAAGGCATTTAATTTTTTAGGGCGATTGATAATAATTGTAGCTACATTTTTATTTTTTTCAACCAATATATTCTTATAATTCATAAATTTATTTTTTTATTAATTCTCAGGTAAAGTTACTGTAAAAGTTGCACCTTTATTTAATTCACTTTTAAAAGAAATTTTCCCGCTAGATGCTTCAACAATATTTTTAATCATTGGTAAACCCAATCCCATACCGCTTGATTTTGTAGTGAATTTGGGTTCAAATATTTTTGGTGCATCTTCTTTTGATATACCAATACCATTATCTTCTACTTCAATAATAATATTTCCATTTTTATTTGAAACCCTAACATCTATTCTTGGATTTTTATGATTTTTTGAAGCATGTATAGCATTTGTAATTAAATTTGTAACAACTCTTGTTAACTGAATTTTATCCAAACTTGCAATAATTTCTTCTTTATCATGGTGGTAATAAATAAAAGATTCATGAAAAATATTTAATACTAATTTTATTTCATCAATTATATTTAATTTTTCTTTTTTTTGAGTAGGCATTTCTGCAAAGCTTGAAAATGCTGAAGCTATGGAGCTCATTGTATCAATTTGTTGAATTAATGACTGACTGTATTCATGTAATTTCTGTTTGATTTTTGGGTCATTTACATCAAATTTATGTTCAAAACTTTGAACCGTTAAACGCATTGGTGTTAAAGGGTTTTTGATTTCATGAGCTACTTGTTTTGCCATTTCACGCCAAGCCTGTTTACGCTCAATTTGTGCCAATTTAATTGCACTTTCTTCCAATTGATCAATCATTGTATTGTATGCAGCAACCAAGTTGTATATTTCTTGACTAGAATCTTTTAATATAATTTTTTTATTGGTTTTATCTAAAGCTGTTTGTCGCATTTTATCACTTACATATTCTATGGGTTTGGTTATATATTTTGATAAAAAATATGCAATAATAATAGCTATTAATAAAATAAGTAGATAAACCGCAAACAAGCGTAATAAAAACTCTTTTAACTCTTCTTTTTGAAAAGTATTATCTTGTAAATAAGGTACCCCTATAATGCCAATATGTTTAAATTTTGCATCATTTATATAAGAATATGACGATTTAAATTGCCTGCCATCAGGTGAAATTTTTGGTAAAACTAAACGATGGGTTGGATTACTAGCAATCTTTTCAATAATCTCTTTTGATAAATTTGTACTTGTAGTATCTATAGAAAATTTGGCAAAAGAACTTAAGAGAAGTTTTCCTTGTAAATCATATATATTGATATCTAAATTATGAATATCAGAAATTTCATTTAACTTTTTATCTAAAATACTTGGTAAATATTTCGTTTTAAGTGGATGTATAGTGTCTCTTATAAGTTCGTAAGAAATAGCAGATTTAATTGCCTCTTCTTTACGTTCTAACCTTCTATTATGATAATCCTCTGCTTGCTCTTTATATTGATAAATAGTAATAAATGCAATCAATACTGATGCAATAAGCACCAAAAAAATCATTGATATAAAAATACGGGTTCGTAATGAAAATTTATTGTTCTTCATTTCAAGTTTTATAAACAATTATTAAAACCAACTACTTTAAAATACTTTGTATAAAAGTAGGAATATTTTCAATAGAATCATCTTTTAAAAACTTTACAAATTCAGAGCCTATTATTGCACCATTAGTTGTTTTAGTTGCTTGTAAAAAAGTTTCTTTATTTGATATTCCAAAACCAACTATTTGTGGTGTTTTTAGATTCATTTTTTTAATTCTCTTAAAATATTTAGTTTGGCTTTCACCGAAAGAATTTTTGGCTCCGGTTGTACTTGCCGAACTGACCATATAAATAAATCCGTTTGAAATTGAATCAATAAACCTAATCCTTTTTTCAGAAGTTTGAGGAGTAATTAAAAGCACATTAATCAAATTATATTTTTCAAAGATTGCTTGATATTTTTCATGATAAACATCTATTGGTAAATCGGGTATAATCAAACCATCAATACCAACTTCAACACATTTTTTACAAAATTTTTCAATACCATATTGTAAAATCGGATTAAAATATCCCATAATCAATAATGGAATCTTTACGCTTTCGCGGATATTTTTAAGCTGAGAAAATAAAATTTCTGTGGTCATCCCATTTTTTAAAGCCTTTGTACTACTCTTCTGAATAGTTGGTCCATCAGCTAAAGGATCGGAAAAAGGCAAACCAATTTCTATCATTTTAACTCCTGATTTTTCTAAATTTTTAATAATGGAAACTGTATCATTTAAATTTGGATAACCGGCTGTAAAATAAATAGATAATATTTTTTTTTCTAGACTATTTTCCTGTAATTTGGATTGAATTCTGTTCATATTTTATAATTTTTGTTACCCTGAAACAATTTCAGCATGACATTAAAAATTAAAATAATTAATATAAGTATCTAAATCTTTATCACCTCTTCCTGATAAATTAATTACAACAATATCTTCCTTTTTAAATTTTATTTTATTTAAAACTGCCAAGGCATGTGAAGATTCAATTGCAGGTATTATTCCTTCTAATTTACATAATTCTAAACCAGCTTTCATAGCTTCATCATCAGTTGCATTTAAATATTTTACTCTTTTGGTTTTAAACAAATGTGCATGTTGTGGTCCAACTCCCGGATAATCTAATCCTGCTGAAATAGAATATGGTTCAATAATTTGCCCATCATCTGTTTGCATTAACATGGTTTTACTTCCATGAATTATACCTTCTTTTCCTAATATGGTTGTGGCAGCAGATTGTCCAGAATCAATTCCTTTTCCTGCTGCTTCTACAGCAATTAATTTAACTTCTGAATCATTCAAATAGTGATAAAAAGCTCCGGAAGCATTACTGCCTCCACCAACACATGCGATAATATAGTCAGGGTTTTCATTATTTTCATGCTCTTTTAATTGCCACTTCATTTCTTCAGAAATCACCGATTGAAATCGTGCAACCATATCAGGATAAGGGTGAAAACCAACAACAGAACCAATAATATAATAAGTATCAACAGGATTATTAATCCATGCCCTTATTGCCTCATTTGTAGCGTCTTTCAAAGTTTTACTTCCTGACATAGCAGGAACAACTTTTGCTCCCAACATTTTCATACGAGCAACATTTGGAGCCTGACGAGCAATATCAATTTCACCCATGTACACCGTACATTCAATGCCTGTCAAAGCACAAACTGTTGCTGTTGCTACACCATGTTGACCAGCACCAGTTTCGGCAATGATTCTTTTTTTTCCCAATCGCTTAGCCATTAAAATTTGCCCAATAGTATTGTTTATTTTATGTGCTCCTGTATGATTTAAATCTTCTCTTTTTAAATAAATTTTGGTATTATACTTTTTAGATAAGCGCTTTGCAAAATATAAAGGTGAAGGTCTGCCAACATAATCTTTTAACAAAGATTGAAACTCTTTTTTAAAAGATTCTTCATTCATTATTTTCAAATATTTATTTTGAAGTTCTTCTACATTTGGATATAACATTTCAGGAACAAAAGAACCTCCAAATTCTCCATAATATCCCTTTTTATTTGCATTGTAATTCATATCGTTATGTCATTCCCGCGTAGGCGGGAATCTTTTTGTTTTTAATTCAATTTTTATTGGATTCCTGATTTTCTAAGAATGGTAAATTCTCAGAAAATGTTCTTAATTTCTCTATATCTTTTAACCCTGGTTTTGTTTCAAACCTGCTATTTACATCAATTGCAACACAATTTTTGGAAACTTCGGAATCTAAAAATATTTTCAAATTTTTTACCTCTTCCAAGCCAATTCCTCCACTTAAAAAATAAGGTTTTTTAGAAGAATAATTACCTAGTAATTTCCAATTAAAAGTAATGCCATTTCCACCTTTTTCTCTCCCTTTCGTATCAAAAAGAAAGTAATCACATACATTTTCATATACTTTAAGTTGTTCAAAATCGAATATTTCTCCAACTGAAAAAACTTTTATAACTTCTACATTATTTTGTTTCATTTCTTTACAAAAATCAACACTTTCATCTCCGTGTAATTGAACAGTTTTCAAGTTATGTTTTTTAACTTTTTCAAGAATAAATTCTTTAGTTGCATTAACAAAAACCCCTGTTTTTTTGATATTCTTAGGTAATTTTGGGATTTCACCATCAAAATTTCTTTTTGATTTTTCATAAAAAATAAAACCAAGATAATCTGGTTGCAATGCTGCAACTTCTTGAATATTATCACGATATTTCATTCCACAAATTTTCAGTTTAAGCCCTCTATGCCTATCGGTATCTCTCCCTAAGGGAGAAAAATTAAGTTTGTTTGTTTCTTGAGCATCCATCATTTCTATAATTCTTTCAAAAACTTAATTGCTGCCTCTCCTGGATTTTCTGTTTTCATAAAATTTTCTCCAATTAAAAATCCTTCAAAACCATATTGCTTTAAGTTTTGAATTGCCTCAACAGTACTAATTCCACTTTCAGATATTTTTACTTTACCTGAAGGAATCAATCCCGATAAACTTTTACTTATTTCTAATGAAGTTTCAAAAGTTTTTAAATTTCGATTGTTTACACCTACCAAATCAACAAAGGTTAAATCTGATTTCTTTAACTCTGATTCATTATGAATTTCTAATAAAACCTCCAGTCCTATTAGATGAGACAATCTTGAAAATTCAATAATTTCATCTGAACTTAAAATCGCTGCAATCAATAAAATAACATCCGCCCCTAAAGCTTTGGCTTCATATATTTGATATGTATCAATAATAAATTCTTTTCTTAAAATTGGTAATTTAGTCTCATTTCTTGCCTGTAATAAATCATCAATTGCTCCACCAAAATATTTGGTATCTGCTAAAATAGATATTCCAGATACACCCGCCTCTTCATAGCCTTTTACTACATCAATCACGTTACTATTTTGATTAATTACTTGTTTTGAGGGTGAGCGGCGTTTAAATTCAGCAATAATTCCACTACCTGATTTTATACTTTTAACCAATGAAATCTTTTCACGTGTAAACAAAGGTGCTTTTTGTAAAAAGCCTATTGGGAATACAACTTTTTTTGCTGCTACTTCTTTACGTTTATCAATTACTATTTTATTTAAAATGTCCATTAATTATTTACTCAATTCAATTAATTTATTAAAAGTTTTTAATGCGCTTTTACTCTTTAAAGATTCTTTTGCCAGTTGAAATCCTTGTAAATGACTTATCTTATTTGCTACCGAAATAGCTAATCCTGCATTAGCACAAACCACATTTTTTTGTGCATCAGTTCCTTTTCCGTTAAGGATATTTATAAAAATTTCAGCACT
>JAUWLK010000297.1 GCA_030613745.1 Flavobacteriaceae bacterium
TAATTTTATAAGAATTTGCTTTATTTGCTAAATTTAAAACAAGTGAACTTACATTAGCATCTCTAAAGCTACCATTTCGAGTTACATTGGTGTTTACAAAGCCTATAGATGAATTTTTATTAAATTCCTGATCAATTACAAATACATTATAATTTGCTAAAGGCTCAGTTACTATTGATCTTTTTTCACCTGTTAAAGTATCTTTAACTGTTGCTTTTGTTTCTTTAGTTACCGTATTCAGTACCGCAATACCTAATCCCTTTTTTGCTCTACCGGTAATTTTGATAGCATTTAGTACATCAACTTGCGTTGGATTGTTTACAATTTCTATATTTTCATTTTCTTCATCTAGTTCAACAATGTCACTATGCCCTACAGGTCTGTTTCCAATTCTTCTTGAAAAAAATAATTCACCTTTTTGTAGTAGATCAGCTCCTTCAATAAAAAACTGCCGTTGCTCGGCATATCTTTGTTCAAAGGGACCAAGATTTAAAACAACATTATCAAAACTGGCTTGGCTAAAATCAGGAACTAAGGTAGCTATTAGAGTAAAGTTATCAGTAATTCCATATTTTAGATCTAAACCAAAGGCAAAGTCAGTTTCTGTTTCTCCATCATAATTGTTTACTATAAATGATGTAAAAGGTGAAAGACCTAATCGAACAGGTGGTTTTATATTTTTTATACCTGTTAAAAGACCCGTGTATTGTTGTGAGTTTCCAATGGTTTTGTCGATAAAATTCCATGAATAAAGTTCCTTTTCACTTTCTATACTTCTAAATAAATTTATTCCCCAGTCAGATATATTTTCCTTAGAAAAGCGTAAAGCAGAATAAGGAATTTTCATTTCAGCATACCATCCTTTTTCGTCAAAACTAATTTCGCTATACCAAACTTCACTCCAACTAAAGTCTTCACCATTTGAGGGAGAGATTTGAGCATCAATTTGTACTCCTGCTGCAGTGACAAGAAACCAAAATTCATTTTGACCATCATTATTAGTATTTATACTCAATCCTATTACATCAGTTGTACCAAAATTATCTCTTTCCGTAAATTGACGTAATATATTTTCTGGATTAGTATCATAAATTGCAGCACCTATATAAATGGCTTCATCATCATAGATAATTTTTACTTCTGTTTTTTGATCTTTTGGTTCTGGGTCACCACTTCCGGGTTCAAACATTACAAAATCACTAGCTATATTTGCATTTTGCCATGCAGAATCGTCTAATTTTCCATCAATTTTTGGAGATTCACTTATTCTTACAGCTTGAAGTTCTTTTTTTTTATCTTGACTATAAATAAGTGTAGTAAAGAAAAATAAAATAATTAGAGTAATATTTTTCATGAAATTATAAACAGTAAAGTTTTGAATTAATTTATAAAGCGAAAATATTTAATAGTTGTTTAAAGGTGTCTTAAAAAACTGTTAAAAAGATGGCTTTTAAAATAAATTATTACATTATTTTTTAAGATATTTTTGTTTATTTTTAAATTAATATTTTATAAAAATTAATTGTCAAAAACCTAAATTCTGAATTAAATACTTACTTTTGTATCGATTTAATTCAAAAAAAATAAGTAATGAATTTACACGAATATCAAGGAAAAGAATTATTAAATAGTTTCGGTGTTAAGATACAAAGAGGGCTTGTTGCCGATAATCATAAAAAAGCTGTTGATGTTGCTAAACAATTGGCTGCTGAAACCGGTACAGGATGGTGGATAATAAAAGCACAAATTCATGCTGGAGGAAGAGGAAAAGGAGGAGGAGTTAAACTTGCTAAATCCCTAGAAGAAGTTGAAAAAATATCTAATGATATTATTGGAATGATGCTAAAAACGCCTCAAACCCCACCAGAAGGAAAAAAAGTAAATCAAGTTTTAATCGCTGAAGATGTTTATTATCCTGGAGATAATGAGCCAGAAGAATATTATATGTCGGTTTTGTTAAATAGAGCTACTGGTAGAAATATGATCATGTATTCTACTGAAGGAGGAATGGATATTGAATCTGTTGCAGATAAAACACCACATTTAATTTTTACAGAAGAAATTGATCCAGCAACAGGATTGTTAGCATTTCAGGCTCGAAAAGTTGCATTTAATTTAGGTTTATCAGGCAAAGCTTTTAAAGAAATGACCAGATTTGTTACTTCACTTTATAATGCATATATAGGTTCAGATGCTTCTCTTTTTGAAATTAACCCGGTTTTAAAGACTTCCGATGATAAAATTTTAGCTGTAGATGCTAAAGTAACTTTAGATAATAACGCTTTATATCGTCATAAAGATTATATTGATTTACGTGATTTACGTGAAGAAAACCCTATTGAAGTTGAGGCTAATGCTGTTGGATTAAATTATGTTGACCTTGACGGAAATGTTGGTTGTATGGTAAATGGTGCAGGTTTGGCAATGAGTACGATGGATTTGATAAAACAATCAGGAGGTGAACCAGCAAACTTCTTAGATGTTGGTGGTACAGCTGATGCTGAAAGAGTTGAAACCGGATTTAAAATTATATTAAAAGACCCGAATGTAAAAGCTATTTTAGTAAATATTTTTGGAGGTATTGTACGTTGTGACCGTGTAGCACAAGGTATAGTAGATGCATATAACAATATGGGAGGAAAAATAAGAGTCCCTATTATCGTTAGATTACAAGGTACAAACGCTGAAGAAGCTAAAGTATTACTAGACAAAAGTGGTTTAGACTTAATATCAGTTGTTGAATTTAAAGAGGCAGCTGATAAAGTTCAGGAAGTATTGGCTTAATTTACTTTTGATTTTTTTAAATAAATAAAGGCTTACCGTAAATGGTGAGCCTTTTTTATGTTATAGCAATAGGTTTGATTTCATTTAGAACCTTCCCTCTGGAGAGGGGAAGCCGACAGGCAGGGGTGTGTTTAATATTAGAAAACTAT
>JAUWLK010000130.1 GCA_030613745.1 Flavobacteriaceae bacterium
AACTTTAGATATTTATTATAAAAAAGGGAAAGAGAAAAGTGAATTGTATGAAGATGCAAATGATGGATATGATTATAAAAAAGGAAGATTTAGTCTTCGAAATTTTAATTTGGTAGGAAAACCTAACAAGTTAAGTATACAACAGCACAAAACTGGAAAATTTATAACAAATTATGAAACGTTCAAAATGAAATTACATGGTTTGCCTTTTAAAATACTAAAAATCTATATTGATAATGAGGAGTTTGCCTTTGAAGACCTGAAAGTAAATGGAGATAATATTATCATTATTTCAAAAGATTTTACCAATTTGAATATTGTAGGATAATAATTATATATAATTGTACTTTTTAAGATTATAATAAATAAATTGATATTTAAAAATTTTTAAATTGAGAAAAAATTAGTATTTTAACACCGATTTGAATTATTATCTACATTTAATTTACGAATAGTGTAATTCTACATTGTTTTAAAACAAAAACCATTTTTTATAAAATTATTTTAGTTTAAAATCATTATTTTTGCGCCTTAAAAATTTTAAAATAATAAATCAATGATGAGTAAATATAATACTTGGTATCACCCATATAAACCCGCAAAAAAATTTAATAAAAAAGTAGCCTATTTCAGTATGGAATTTGGTATCCATCAAGCACTTAAGATTTATTCTGGAGGATTGGGATATTTAGCAGGATCTCATATGTGTTCTGCTTTGGAGCTTAAACAAAATATGATAGGTGTTGGAATGTTATGGAAATATGGATACTATGATCAGGGAAGAAATGAAGATCAAACACTTAAAGTAAATTTTGTAGAGAAAAATTACGATTTTTTAGAAGACACAGGTATAGAAGTTGAAGTAAAATTACATGATAATCCTCATGTAAAGGTTCGTGCTTATGTACTAAAACCAGAGATATTTGGGACAATTCCTATTTATCTATTATCTACTGATGTAGAAGGAAATGATTTTATTTCTAGAACAATTACTGATCATTTATATGATGCTAATGAATTAACACGAGTTTCTCAAAGTATAATTTTAGGTATTGGAGGCGCTAAAATTGTTGAAGCTTTAGGAGGAGCTGATGTATACCATCTTAATGAAGGTCATGCATTACCAGCTTTTTATTATTTAAAAGACCAAGGAGTGAAGAAGAACCAAATGGTGTTAACAACACATACTCCTGAGAAAGCAGGAAATGAAGAGCGAGATGCAAGACATTTAAATCGTTGCGGCTTTTTTGGAAAAAATTTAAGTGAAGCTGAGTTGGTAAAAGAGATGGTTGGTGAAGGTGTTGTAAACTATACGGTTGCTGCACTTAGAATGACTAAAAAGGCAAATGCTGTATCAAAACTACATGCTAAGGTAGCCAATGAGATGTATAAAGATTTTAAAGGTGTAAGTAAAATCATTCCTATCACCAATGCTCAAAATCAAAATTTTTGGCAAGATGATGAATTAAAGAAAACATGGAAAAAGAAAAGTGTTAAAGCATTTAAAGAAAGAAAGATAGAATTAAAGAAAAATCTTTTTGATGAGGTTTTAAATCAGACAAAAAAGATTTTTGACCCTAATGTATTAACTATTGTGTGGGCAAGACGTTTTGCCGGATATAAAAGAGCAGATCTTCTATTGCATGATATGAAGCGGTTTGAAAAACTAATTTCTAATAAAAAACACCCTGTACAAATAATTTGGTCTGGAAAACCTTATCCACTGGATTTTCAGGGTATTGACGTTTTTAATCATCTGGTTTATTTAACCAAATATAAATCTAATCTTGCAGTTTTAGTTGGTTATGAAATGGAACTTTCAAAAAATTTAAAAATGGGCTCAGATATTTGGTTAAATACTCCAAGAATTACAAGAGAAGCCTCTGGAACAAGTGGAATGACAGCTGCGATGAATGGTTCTGTAAATCTTTCTATTAATGATGGCTGGATGCCTGAATTTGCTAAAGATGAGGTAAATAGTTTTATTTTACCAGAAGTAGATTATAAACTGCCTGTTTGGGAACAAGATAAAATGGATGTTGATAATTTATACGATGCTCTCGAGAATAAAGTATTGCCAACATTTTATGACAATCCAAAAAAATGGTCTAAAATAGTATTTAAAGCAATTGATGATGTAATTCCTGAATTTACTAGTAAAAGAATGGCTGCTCAATATTATAATGAACTTTATTAATTTTTAAAAATTGAATTCTTAAGATCTTTTTTAAAGATATTTCATCTTAATAGTTTGGCTTTTAAATATTAAAAAAATGCGGGTTTATACTCGCATTTTTTGGTTAAGGTATATTAAAAATAAAATTTTATTAATTTTATTCCAAATAAGGAGTTGAGATTTTGAATTTCAAAAATAGTTATCTATTTTATAGAATTATGGTTATAAAAGAACAAAAAAAAGTACTGTATCAGGTTTTTACACGATTATTTGGAAACGAAAATACCACAAATAAACCCTGGGGAACTATTGAAGAAAATGGGATTGGAAAATTTAATGATTTTACTGATAAAGCACTTCTTGAAATTAAAAAATTGGGAGTAACGCATATCTGGTATACCGGGGTTTTGCATCATGCAACAATTGCAGATTATAGAAAATATGGCATCTCTAATGATCATCCTGATGTTGTAAAAGGTCGAGCTGGCTCGCCTTATGCTGTGAAAGATTATTACCAGGTAGATCCTGATCTAGCTGTTGATCCATCAAAGCGGATGGAAGAATTTGAACACCTTATTGAACGCACTCATAAAGCCGGGATGAAAGTGATCATTGATATTGTACCAAATCATGTGGCTCGAAAATATGAAGGTTTGAACAATCCTGAAGGAATCGATGATTTTGGTGCTAATGATAATAAAAATGTAGTTTATAATAAGCATAATAATTTTTATTATGTTGTTGGTGAAAAATTTAAAGCTCCGGAATGGAGAGATGGATATTTGCCTTTAGGAGGTGAAAATATCTCTGATTTTGGTACATATGAAGAATTTCCTGCAAAATGGACAGGAAATGGCTCACGCATGGCTCAACCAGATTATTTTGACTGGTATGAAACGGTTAAAATAAATTATGGAATTAGTCCGGAAGGAGTGAAAGATTTTGATGAATTACCTGATGGTTTTGATAAAAATGATTATAAAGAACACTTTGATTTTTGGAAAGATAAAGATATTCCAGATTCATGGAAAAAATTTAAAGATATCGCCTTGTTTTGGTTAGATAAAGGAGTTGATGGTTTTAGATATGATATGGCAGAAATGGTGCCAGTTGAGTTTTGGAGTTATATGAATTCTTCCATTAAAATGAAAAACCCTGAGACATTTCTTTTGGCGGAAGTTTATAATCCTGATTTGTATCGTCCATTTATTTATCTTGGAAAAATGGATTACCTCTACGATAAAGTAGCAATGTATGATTCAATTAAGCATATAGTAAAAGGATATGGATGGACAGATCATATTCCGAAAGTAAAAAAAGAAACTATGGATATTGAACATCACATGCTTTATTTTTTAGATAATCATGATGAACAACGTCTTGCCAGTTCTGATTTTGCCGGTTTTGCAAAAAAAGGAAAACCAGCTATGGTGGTGCTATCAACCATTAGTACTTCTCCAGTGATGATTTACTTCGGACAAGAAGTTGGAGAACCCGGAGCTGAAAATGCAGGTTTTGGATCAGCTACACGAACATCAATTTTTGATTATATAGGTGTTCCACATCATCAACGATGGATGAATCATAAAAAATTTGATGGAGGCCAGTTATCTGAAAGTGAAAAAGATTTAAGGGATTTTTATAAGCGTTTGTTGAATTTTACTATCAGTAGCAGTGCACTTATGGGGAATTATAAAGAAATACATTATTATAATCGAGATAATACAGATAATTATAATCATAGAGTGTTTTCATTTGTGCGTTGGTCAGAAAGAGAAAAATTAATTATTGTTTCTAATTTTGATATTGATAAAGAATATGAATTTGAGTTAAAAATACCTAAATTTATAATTTCTGAATGGAAATTGAAAGATAGAATTTATCAAGTAACTGATCAGTTATATGGTAAAATGTATTTTGATTTAACAATTAAAAATAGTATTGCTAAGGTGTATTTAAAAATAAAACCATTGACTTCTTTTATTTTAAAAGTAGAAAATATATAAAAAAAGGGCGTAAATGATATTTTCACCCTTTTTTTAAGCAAAGAATAAAATTTATAACTTATTCAACTTCTGTCTTATTCTTTTTTTCTAAAAAAGCATTACCTACCAAAAATAAACCTCCAAATAAAAATATCATTGATGGAAATGCTACTTCTTCATCTAAAGTTGTGTAATTAGATAATAATGATCCCATTAATATTCCTGTACCAATACCAATTGCTAACATGCCAATTTTTAGAGTAATGTTTGTAAAACTTTTCTTTTTTGTTGCAAAAAGTGATGCATCAGCTCCTTTTTCTATTAAAGCCATACGTTCTTTATTTCTTGTACTTATCCATACATAAAATATTCCGAAGATTGAAGAGAATACTATCAAGGGAATTAAAATTGCTTCTGCCATAATTTAAAATTTTAGTTATTTAATTTGTTTGGTATTTATGACGAGGTAAAGTCAATTTAGGTTACACATTTTATTAAATGAATGATAAATTAGATGTTTTGTAACTTGAACAATGAAATATGCGTCATATACGAAAATGGATACAACTACTGACCAAAAATATATTGATAAAGTATTACAAGGAGATACTAATGCATTTTCTTATTTAGTTGATAAGTATAAGAATATGACTTATACTGTTGCTCTGAAAATTGTGAGAAACATTGAAGATGCTGAGGAAGTAGCACAAGATAGTTTTATCAAAGCCTATAGTCAATTACATACGTTTAAAGGTAACTCTAAATTCTCAACTTGGTTATATACTATTGTTTATAGAAATGCAATTTCAAAGATTCGAAAAAAGAAAATAACTACTACTAATATAGATTCATTTGTAATTGAAAATCATAAAACTGATTTTGATTTTCCACAAATTGAAGCAATAAAAAACGGAGAACAAAAAAAGTATGTTGCAGAAGCAATTGATAATTTGCCGGAAATGGACGCTTTTTTAATTACCTTATTCTATTTAAATGAAAGTACAGTTGAAGAAATTGAAAAAATAACAGGTTTAACCAAAACAAATATAAAAGTTAAAATATTCAGAGCTAGAAAAAAACTTTATAATGAGTTATCATTATTGTTAAAAGATGAATTAAAAGCAATAATATGAAGGAGGATAAAAATTTAGACAAATTTATTAAGCAAAACATAGATATTGAAAAACCATCTTTTGATTTTTCAAAAGAGGTTATGCAACATATTCTTACTTCTGATTTAAATAAAGAAAAGGCTTTAACCAATTTACTAAAAAAGCATACCCTTGAAAATCCAAATGTAGATTTTACTTCAAATATTATATCTGTTATTAATCAGTATTCTAAGGAATCAAATTACACACCGGTAATTGGTAAAAAAGTTTGGATTTTAATTATTTCATTTATAGTAATATTAATGGGTTACACCATATCTAAATTAGATGTAACTCAAACTTATTCAACATGGTTAGATAAATATATACCAAGTTTTAATGTTGACATTTCTTTTAATTTACCATTGATCTTAACATCTCCATTATTTGCCTTAAGTATCTTTGCCCTAAGTTCACTTTTATTGTTGGATTATTTTATTAGAAATAGAAAAGTTAATCTTAATTTATAAATTTTATTAGGCCTAAAATTCAAACTCTTACAGTTAGTTTTCTTCAAAATTTTAAAGAAAAATATTTTTTTTAAATTTTAATTTAATTTGTTTGTAAGAAGATTAAAAACATTTATATTTGCACACCCAAAACGGAATTAATCTTCCTCCTTAGCTCAGTTGGTTAGAGCATCTGACTGTTAATCAGAGGGTCCTTGGTTCGAGCCCAAGAGGAGGAGCAAAAGCACTTACGAAAGTAGGTGTTTTTTTATGTGATAATGATTGTGAGGAAAGCATGACTAGAGGTATAATTATAGATATCGTGAAGCCAGGACTCTAATTTTCTCAATATTCTTTTTAGCATTTTCTTCAGATTTAAATTATTCTACTAAGAAATAAGGTGACAAAAAAGGTGTACATACTTATTAAAAAATATTCCAATAATAAAATGGATATTATATTTGAACTAATAGACAATCAACGGTATAACTCATGTCTTAAGTAAAAAATTACTTTGATTGGGGTTGATATAAGGTTAACTTCTCATACTGTTAGGCAGGCATTTGCTTCAACAATACTATTATTTAATAATTTTTCAATGGAGATAGTTAGTGAACTATTGAGGGGATTCCAATATGGGTATTACACAAGAATATTATGGTAAAGTTATATTGAAAAGTTAGTGAGGAGATGATTAGATTGAATAAGAAATTAACACCCTAAATTAGTAATCTGGGGTGTTTTATTTTGAAGTATACGCATATATCTTACAAAAAGTGTTGATATCTAGGTACTTATATTTGATATGAAACGATATTCGGCTAATTAAAAATTTTTATTTCACAATTTTTTTATGTAACTTTAGTCACACTACATTAATTTAAGTGCTAGAAAGTATTTCTAATTCTAAAATTGACTTTGTAAATAAACCGTTAAAATGACTAAAGGGCTTTCAATGGATCAGGTATTTATCAAAAAGGGTGTAGATATTCTTGAAGCCAATTTGGAAAATGAACATTTTGGAGTTAGAGAATTTACTAAGGAAATGGGTATAAATCGTTCTCAGTTGTATCGCAAATTGAAAGCAATTACAGGGAAATCAACAAGTAAATTCATTTGTGAATTCCGATTACAAAAGGCTATGATAATGCTGCAAAACAATGAGGCTACTGTTTCAGAGATTGCTTACCGGGTTGGATTTAACAGCCCTACTTATTTCAATACCTGCTTTAATAAATACTATGGTTATCCCCCGGGTGAAGTGAAATTTAAGGATATAGAAACTTCAAACCAAGATAATTTTTCAATCATACCAAATACGACAATCCAATCCGTTAAAAAACCATCTATTCAAAAAATGGTTTTATTGTTTTCCTCTGGTATCGTAATTCTATTTGTTATTTCTTATATAATTCACACATTTTTCTTGGATAATATGATAACTGAAACTACAGCGGTTGCGTTCAATGATAGATCAATTGCAATACTTCCTGGTAAGAATCTAAGTAACAATAAAGAAAACCAATATTTTGCTGATTGTGTGATGGGGTCTATACAAAATCACTTGAATAAGATTGCAGACCTTAAAGTAATTTCTGAGACTACTATGGAAAAATATCGTAAAACCAAAAAGACAGCTCCTGAAATTGCTAAAGAACTTGGGGTTCACTATTTATTGG